>NZ_JAUBTL010000061.1:0-48702 GCF_036702475.1 Microcoleus sp. D2_18a_B4 | reverse complement strand
CTATAAAAAGCCTTTGAAAAAAAGGAAAAAGAAGCCTGCGGTCTAACTGTACTCAGTTGACAGTCAGGTTTGTTCACATAAAGGTTCTACTGCGACGTTGGTGACTGCCAATAATGTTTTTTTGATCTATAACTCTTAACTCTCGGGAATCAAGATGTTTGGACAGCAGTAAACTGGGCTTGTACCCAGAAACTTTAAGTCCGAGCCAACGGTACCCACCTGGTAAAATACCAGGTCAAAAGCTGAGGTAAGACGGCGTTGCGGGGAACCATTAAAATTTGGATAGAGATAGGCGCTGTGAAATATGGCTAGCCTATTTTTTTTTAGATACACGCTTTTACTCATAGTAAACGTGAGCTCGACGAGGGCTTTTGCAACGGGAACATCCCGGTTTTGCAAAAGCCTCAAATGGCTAAGGATCGCGAATTAAATAACTTACAATTTTAATTGTTATTGTGGGATGGGCGTCCCGCCCGTCCTTTTTCGACGGGCGGGACGCCCATCCCACTTTCAAGAGTGGAAGTTATTTAATTCTCATTCCTAAGAGGTCGTTGAGGTAGGCACAACGAAATTTTAGCATTTGATTGACATTTTTTTTCAACCATTGAGTCCCAGAAATTTTCAACCTTCTATCTATTTGTTTGACCGTCGATTCCACCGCTCCCGAGCCGATGGAACAAATCTGGCGTTGCTGAATTGAGGTATGATAAATGGAGCGAGGGATTCATAAAAACCAACTAACTGAAAGTGAAAGACAATGAAATGTCCCGAATGTAAGTTAACTCATGTTAATAAAAATGGTCACAAAAAAGGCAAGCAAAATTATATTTATGTTGACGGTGACAGGCAATTTATAGATTGCTATCAAAGCCACCGTGGCTACGAACAAGAAGTTAAATATGAATGCCTAAAAATGTAGATCGAGGGAATGGGTTTTCGGGCGATAGAGAGAGTAAAATGCGTGCCTCACAGGACAAGAATTAATTGGGTCAAGCAAGTTGGAAAATTGCTACCATCGGCTTACGCTCCCGAGATAATTCCCGAAGTAGGAGAACTAGATGAACTACAAACTTTTATCGGCTCAAAAAAAAAAGGGGTGTGGACAGTAGTAGACCACTTTAGACCAGGTATTCTAGGAGGGGTATTAGGAGACCGAGCGTGCTAAAACATTTGAACCTTTGTGGGATGTAGTTAGTAAATGGGGATGTTATTTTTATGTGACGGATGGCCCGAAAGTTGATCCAATGTTTATTCCAGATGGAGACCAAATTATATCCAAAACTTACATGACTTGCAGAAGGTGAAAACACAAGATTAAGGCATTATCTGGCTCGATTAAAACGAAAAACTCTTTGTTATTCTGGCATCAGAAAGAATGCTCAGATATTCAATTAAGCTACTTATTCATTACCTCAAGTTTAATGATGTTCCCGTTCCATGTTCAATTAATTATTCCGAGCGAGCATTACTCACCGCACGGGATTCCTAAATCATACCCCCATTCAGCAAGGCCAGTTGCAATAAGCGGAGAACAGATGACCTTGAACAAGAATTAGCAGAAGCCCGCGCGGACTGCGCCAAGCTTCTAGAATCTAGTACCCACATCACCAATAAGCTCAGGCAAGAATTAGCCGAAGTGCGATCGCAACTTACGACCGAGCGCGCCGATCGTGAGAAAATGGAAACACAGCTCGCCGACCTGAAACAAAAATCAGCCACTGCCAGCGAGTTGCCAGAAGCGGCCGACTTGCTCAATCAGTTGAAAAACAGACGCAAAAAGTCCGGGGCAGACTTGGCAGATATGGAGGCGGTTTTGGACATATTAGAAAACCATTAGCGCGAAAGTTGAGCGGAAAACGGTTTTTCTTGCTATGTAGTTAACCTGAAACCCTTAACAGGCAAGAGAATTGTTAAACGGAGAGGGTGGGATTTGAACCCACGGTGACATCACTGCCACACTCGATTTCAAGTCGAGCGCATTCGACCACTCTGCCACCTCTCCTGGCGCATAAATTTTATCATACCAGCAAATGTCTCTAACTACAAATAGCCGCAGATTCAGCGCGCCGATAAAGAATTTGTTCTCTTTCTACCGCGAAATCTTCGCCTACCCATACCAGAGACACTTCCGACACTGCTCCATTTTCCAGCAGGACGATCGAGAAATTCCGCAATTTCGAGCACTCTCTCTCCACAATTCGCGGTACGCTGGCCGCATTCAAATAAACTGTACCCTCCGCACTCACCTCCAGCGACTTCCGCAACTCGTGCTTCGTGTGCCGCAGTTTGTGGTGCATATGACCAAAAGTTACCAGCGGTATGTGCTTCCCAGAACTCCGAGTTTGATCGATCGCCTCCGCAAAATCCGGGTCGCCCCAATCCCCTCCCAGCGGCTTCCAATCTCGCCCGCAGGGGTCTTCAGGAGCCTCTCCTAACCCCGTCGGGCCCGTGTGACCCAAAAAAATCACATTTTCGCAATCGGCATCCGCTGCCGCCCCTGCAATGCGCCGCGCCGACTCCTCAAAACTTTCTACCCCAAACCACTCCGAGTAAAAATCCCCGTACTTCCACTCCGATCCCCCCCAAGTAAACGGGCGGCTTCCCACCACAGTTACGCCCAATTCGGGAAAATCACGCTTCCCGTAACCGACGTGAGCTTCTCCCATTAAATCTAACTGCTGTTTCACCCAATTTTCTTGAGTGCGATCGTAAGGGCACTGACTGCGGCCCCACTCTGTCGCTGTGTACCAAGCGTCGTGGTTCCCAAACACCGCTGCTTTCGGAATGTCCAATTGGGCGATCGCCCGCACCACCTCCACCGACTCATTGCCAAAATCCCCCACAAACAGCACCAAATCAACGCCCAGATGCTTCAGGGCCTCGCCGTCTTCAGGTTCCCAGCGATCGTGAACATCCCCCACCACCGCAATTTTGATAGATTTAGCTTTATTCATATGATTTGTCATGTGCGATCGATCCCTAGCCCCTTCTTACTCAGCATAAGAAACAGCGACCTATTTTTGCACTCTCCCGCAGCATATTTTGGATTTTAAATTTGAGATTTTAGATGAGCTCCACTGAACAGCCAGCACTTTTTGGTGAATTCAACTATAATTCAAATACACTTTAGCTGTCTTCGCCACCTTCCCCGGAATATTCTAACTGTGTTTACCACCGCACCTGCTCCGAACTTTACTCAAACGCGACTGCCCGACGACTTGTTTGCAGCAATTAACGCCCTCAAACAAGAGTTGAACGCCGTCATTCTCGCCCACTATTACCAAGACTCCGAGATTCAAGACATCGCAGACTTCATTGGGGACTCCCTAGAACTTGCCCGCAAAGCCGCCAACACCAGCGCCGATGTCATAGTTTTTGCCGGAGTTCATTTCATGGCCGAAACCGCAAAAATTCTCAATCCCGACAAATTAGTATTGTTGCCAGACTTAAATGCTGGGTGTTCCCTCGCCGACAGTTGCCCTCCCGAAGCGTTTGCAGCTTTCAAAGCCGATCGACCAGGACATTTAGTAATTTCCTACATTAATTGTACCGCCGCAATTAAGGCAATGAGCGATATAATTTGCACCAGTTCTAACGCAGTTAAAATTGTCAACCAAATTCCCGAAAATCAGCCGATAATTTTTGGGCCCGATCGCAATCTCGGCCGCTACGTCATGGAACAAACAGGCAGAAACATGGAAATCTGGCAAGGAGCCTGCATCGTCCACGAAAACTTCTCAGAAAAAAAGATAGTTCAACTCAAAATCGAAAATCCCGAAGCCGAAATAATTGCCCACCCAGAATGCGAACCTCCCGTGCTGCGCCACGCTAATTACATCGGCTCCACCACCGCTTTGCTCAAATATTCTCAAGTTAGTTCCAGCCCAGCTTTTATTGTCGCGACTGAACCGGGAATTATTCACCAAATGCAAAAGCAAGCTCCGCACAAACGCTTCATCCCCGCTCCTCCCAACAATAATAGTTGTGCTTGCAACGAATGCCCGCACATGAGATTAAATACCTTGGAAAAATTGTATCTAGCTATGAAAAATCAAACCCCTGAAATTACCATGCCCCTAAATATTCAACTAGCAGCCTTGCAGCCGATCCAGCGAATGCTAGAAATGAGCTAACGGTTGACAGTTGACAGTTGTCAGTTGACAGTTGACAGTATTTTAGGATGGGTTGAATCCACGGATTAAATTAGTAATCATGGACGCGAAAAAACCGGTTTCTCCGAAAAATTGCGGATGCTCGCCACAGAAACCGGGTTTTTAGCCCCGCGTGCGTCCAGGACTGCATTAGGTCATTTCTTTAAAAATTATGGACAATCGATGATTTTAGAAAAACTGATTGTTTTCACCCGCTATCCCGAACCGGGAACAACCAAAACTCGACTAATTCCGGTGCTGGGAAAAACAGGCGCTGCCAACCTTCACCGCTTGATGGCCCAACGGACGATCGCCTGCGCTCTCTCTCTCGAAAAAACCCGCCGATTATCGGTAGAAATTCACCGAGCCGGCGGCAGCCAACAACTGATGCAAGAGTGGTTGGGAAGTGATATTTATTGTGAAAATCAAATAGACGGTGATTTGGGCGCAAGAATGACAGCAGCCTTTCAAAACTCTTTTAATTCAGGTGTTGAGAAAACTGCAATTATCGGCACTGATTGTCCGGGTTTGAAAGCAGAAATCATGGCACAAGCTTTTGAGGAATTGAGCCAGCACGATTTAGTTTTGGGCCCGGCCAAAGACGGAGGTTATTATCTGATCGGGCTGCGGCGAGCGATACCGGAATTGTTCGGTGGCATTCACTGGGGAACCAGTCAAGTATTGGCTTGTACGCGGGCGATCGCCCAAAAGCTCGATCTCAATATTGCTTATCTTCCCACTCTTGCAGATATCGATCGACCCGAAGATCTCCTCGGTTTAGATATTAATATGTTGAAATAACTAAAGTCTATTTAAGTTTGATAATTTATTAGAAATTGTCATATATTATTTGAAATAAATACTTGATTGTGAAACCAGAACGTCATAATATAGTAATTGTATTTGTCTAACCAAATGCTGAATCTCAGTAGCAGTTAGACAGCGCTTGGGACAATAGTCCCAGGCGCGAGAAAAAGCCAAAAATTACCAACTAAATTAGCAACTAACAGCTCCGCTTTGTACAAAACCCGCCCCGCCAGATGAAAGCCCAATGTAGGCGCGGGCCAGGTGTAAAAAATGAGCAACTAATAGCTTTGTTTTTTACCAAACTCTCACGTTAAGGCAAAATGTAGGGGCGAGCCCGGGGTCAGAAATGGGCAAAATCAGCTTTGTACAAAACCCGCTCTCTCTCACGGGCTGCTTAATTCTGTATGTTGTCGCCAGAAAATCCCAATCTCAAAATTTCCCTGATCATTCCAGTCTTAAACGAAGCACCTACAATTGCCTCAGTCATCTCCACCGCCCTTGAGGCCAAAAATGTCGAAATAATTGTCGCCGACGGCGGCAGCAGCGACGGTACTACAGATATAGCAAAATCTTTGGGCGTCCGAGTTATCTCCACCGCCCCAAGCCGCGCCACCCAAATGAATGCAGGTGCCACCGCAGCTACTGGAGAGATATTGCTGTTTCTCCACGGAGACACTCTTTTGCCTCGCGGGTACGACTCTTGCGCGCGTCGGGTACTAGCTAACCCGTCTGCAGTAGCAGGGGCCTTTGAACTCAAGATTGACGCCCGCAGGCTCAGCCTCCGGCTGGTAGAAACAGGGGTAAACTGGCGATCGAACTTTTTACAAATGCCCTACGGCGATCAAGCTATTTTCCTCAACGCAGTTACCTTTGACAAAATCGGCGGTTTTCCCGACTTACCCCTGATGGAAGACTTTGAATTCGTGCGGCGGTTGAAAAAACAAGGCCGCATTGAAATAGTACCCCAGCCAGTGCTGACATCCGCCCGTCGCTGGCAGCAGCTTGGGGTGATCAAAACCACCGCCATTAATCAAATAGTAATCATCGCTTATTTCCTGGGAGTGTCGCCCGATCGACTCGCTTTCTGGTATAAGAGGCAAAAGAAAAATTCTTCCAAAAACTAAAGAATAGTGAACTTTTCTAAAGCTCGCTGCCAATTATGCAAATAGGAAACACGTCCCTGCGTAAAATATGACTTGAACGCCTCAACTTTTACGCACAGCGAGGAAAAAGAGAATATGGCCGATCCCAGAGATGCAGAGCTGATTAAACCCTTTAACGGCGACCCCTTCACGGGTCATCTCGCAACTCCCATCAGTGCTTCTGATTTCACAAAAGCATTCATTGGGAACTTGCCCGTCTACCGCAAAGGACTCTCGCCCCTAATTCGAGGCCTAGAAATTGGTTTGGCACACGGTTATTTCCTCGTCGGCCCCGAAATCGTCTTCGGACCCCTGCGGGATTATCCAGAAGCAGCTAATCTCGGAGGATTATATACAGCCCTCGTCTTAGTTCTGCTTGGCACACTAGGTATGTCTGCTTACGGTTTAGTCTCTTTCAAACAAGACAACACCAGCTACCCTAGCGCTAATCCCATGACCCCTGATGCCCTCAGAAATGCTGAAGGGTGGAGCCAGTTTACCGGTGGTTTCTTCATTGGTGGAATGGGTGGTGTCTTTGTTGCCTACTTCTTACTCGAAAACTTTAACGGCGTTGATGCCATTTTCCGGGGTTTAGTCAACAATTAGACTCAACTCCCACATATCCCTGTTGGAACACACTAACTTTAGTTTGGAGAATTTGATATGACAGGTTCCTACGCTGCCTCTTTCTTGCCTTGGATTTTGATTCCCCTAATTACCTGGGTGATGCCGGTGGTGGTAATGGGTTTGTTGTTTATCTACATTGAAAGCGACGCCTGATCCTTACCCCTCAAGTAAGACCTAAGTTGGAAAGCCGAAGTAAGATGATTGAGGAACAATCGCTCTGAAATTTCTAGATAAATCTAGGGAAAATCAGCAAAAATTGTTTTGAGATTGCTGGCTATCAGAAAACTTAGTTTCTTTACCCCCATCCCCAGAATTTATCTGTGGAGCAATCTTTCAGTTTTCTTCCTTCAAAACTCGTAATTGCAAAAAAATCCTCTGCCTGTAGGTAGAGGATTTTTTTGCAAAGAAGACAAATCATCCGATCGGGGAACACAAATTGCCAAATTCTGAGCCACAATTGTTATGGAAACCTACTAATGAGGAGACAGCGATGCAATTTTCCCCCGCACGCAGAATTTTAGCTCCATTCCTGATCTCGGTACTGCTGTTAGTGACCGCCTGCGGTCAAACCCAAACCGAATCACGCTGGGACAAAGCTCAGCAGGAAAGCACCCAAAAACCTGGTAAAGCACAGCAGACAACTGCTGATAAATCAAGTGCTAGTAATCAAAACCTGCCCAAGAAGGCAGTTGCAGGCGGTAAGTTAAATAAATACTTCCCGTCTTCTGGCGGTGGATTCGATCGCGTTTTTGCTCAAGAAAAATCCGGTTTTGCTGAAGCTAAGTTGAACAAAGACGGTAAAAATGTCGCTGTACTCTCGATTAACGACATCGCCGGCAACCCCAACGCAGGTGCAAAATTTAAGCAAAGTACCAAGCAAATTGCCGGCTATCCCGCCATTAATCAGGGTGCTAATGGTACCGCTGTTTTAGTGGCAAATCGCTATCAGGTGAAAGTTCAATCGCGCAGTCCCTCTTTTACCGCTAGCGATCGCGAAGCTTGGCTCTCAAAATTTAACCTCGGCGGCCTCGCCCGCGTCAAATAGCAATGTCTCTTGTCACACTCCGCGCCCGATTCCAGTCTGGCGCTATCAGAACTAAGTCTGCCACAATGAGACAGTGAAGTTTTGCAATCTGCCAAAAGTAATACCTTTGATTTTCGTTCCAGCATAAGGAGTTTTTTGTGAGCAAAACAGTCTTTGAATTAGTCGATCAACTGCCTCAAGACAACATGACTGTCAAAGCCCTGCGAGCGCTTGACTTTGTGGTTCCCGGCGAGTGGAACAATTTAGTGGGCTTTGAAAATACCATTCGCACCGTTACTGGCGAAACAGACGAAGAACTGATCCAGCAAATTGGCGAGCGTGCCATCTACCTCTACAACGATAAATCTGAGGGCTACCAGCGCGCTCTCTGGCTCTACCAAACTATTGACAGTGCCGACAAGGCTTTGGGCACTGCTGCCCTCGCTAACAAAGTCTCCCAAAATGTGCCGTTTTTGTCCATGCTCGGCAATCTCACTCCCAAGCCGGAAAAAGCTCAAACGATCGACCTTTCTCTGAAGTTAGTCACTGAGTTGCTGGCTTTTTGCCAAATCAACGGCCTTCCCGGCGACAGCATCGGCGATTTTGCCGCTTCCTTGGGCGACTACGGCGGCGAATCCCTGATGCGGATGGCTGCTTTGGTTTGCTTTGATGGTTTGATTCCCCTGGGCCCGGACTTTATCATGGCAACTCAGTCTTGGATTCAGAGGCTCTCCCCGAACGATTTGCAAGATAATTCGGTGTTTAAGTCGATCGGCGGCATGATTCCAGGGGGCTCTCCCGCAGGCCAGTTGGGCTTTATCGGCGAAAGCTTTAACTCGGTTTCCGGCTGGATGAGCTCTTTTGTGAGCGATCGAGGTTTGACTCCCCAAAACGTACTCGGCCACTTGCAGAATTTTGTAGATATTTCAGCAGACAAGGTGGACTACGTGGGCGCCTTCCTCGACATGACTACCAACTACTACGAACACACCGGTGTTCAAACTCTCGCCCGCCGTTTGATTGAACGAGCTGTCGCTGAGATTTAGAATAATCTCAAGAGTTGTGATGTTTGCTGGCGATCGCCCTGTGAGAGTGTTTTCAGTTCAAATTTTTTTGACTCGCCATTCTCTCAGGTTGGTTTTGGATAAAATGTGTGCCATCAAGAAAGTCGATCGCCCGCTTGCTCAACTCCCAACTCCTTACCCAATCACTTTTACCAGGAAGCGTTAATGTCAGAAGAACCGAAAAATCCTACCGCTGGCGAATCGGAAACTCCCAGTGCTTCGATCGAGAACGCCCCGAGTTCCGACACAGCCGAGACAAGCGACTTTCCCAGCACTGACAAGCCTCAGCCGGCTGCTAAAAAGCCCGCAGCCAAGGCCGAAGGCGACAAGCCCCCAGCTAAAGCTAAAAAGGAAAAAGCACCTGCTGTTGAAGACAAGCCCTTTGCGGAATTTATTCAACAAGATTATTTGCCCGCTTTGCAAACTGCTTTGACTAAGCAGGGCGTTAAGGATTTAGAGGTGAGTTTGGCCAAGCAAAAACTCCCGGTTGCGGGCATGAGTTCCGCCGGGGATTGCTGGCAGGTAATTGGGAAATTCCAAGAAGGTCAGCGCCAATTTAACCTGTATTTTCCTCAAGAAAATATTCAAAGTCAAAGAGCATTTTCCTGCGCTGAAAATAATACCAAAACAAGCACTTTAGAGCCTTTTTTGATAGATGAGCGCAAGGTAACACTAGACCTCATGGTGTTTGGCGTCGTCCAGCGGCTTAACGCTCAAAAATGGCTAAATCTTAATTAGTCAGTAGTCAGTAGTCATTAGTTATTAGTCATTAGTTATTAGTCAGTAGTCAGTAGTCATTAGTTATTAGTGGCTTGTCTTCCGGCACTTACTAATGAGTGTCAGGGCGGGTTAATTGTAATATAAACTTTACCCCTCGCCCCATCTCTAATTTTGCCCCCACTGCCTCAGAAGCGAGAAGTCATAGCTAATGACTACTGACTAATGACTACTGACTAATGACTATTGACTAATGACAGATTTTCTTCGGATTTTGTCAAAAAATTGCGAGCTTGCATAATCCCATAAAGGTTAACATCTGTTTCTAACAAACAAGCATGACCGCTGTTAGCCAGCAGCACCATTTCAGCTTTGGGAATTACCTTGACTAAAAGCTTCGCTTCTACTAGAGAAGGCAGCAGCCGATCGGCACCGCTAGCAATTACTAGCGTCGGCTGTTTGATGCCGCGCAACTGATTTTCGTCAACATTAAACGATCGCACTAACGCCAATCTCCACACAGACGTATTTTGCGGTACTGCTTGCATCGCTTCTAGCAAAGCGCGGCGATCGTCGCGCCCAATCTTTCCTAATGATGCTAATATCGGCAATAAACCGATTACCGACAGCGGATAAAGGTTGGCCGGCAGCCACTGAGTCAGATACGACCCCCACTGCACCCAAGGCTGCTGTCGAAACGAAGAAGCTGGATTAACTAAAATTAATCGATCGCACAATTGAGGAGCTTCTAAAACAGTTTTCATCGCTAAACAGCCCCCAAATGACTCGCCGCACAGATAAACCGGCCGCTTCGGCTTTCCGGCTTGCTTTTCTGCTTCAATTAAGGCTATTGTTTCGCTAACCAGTACCTCCCAACTAGCCATGTCGTCAGCCGGTACAGTTAAGCAGCGAATATCGAAATGATTTGCTAATTTAGAAATTTGCGGCCGCAGCAGCAAACCGCTGCCATCCATGCCGGGCAGAAATACAAATAAAGGGCGATCGGGTTTAGGCGGTTTGGGGGTTAGGAAACGAATCTTGTTGTTAGCATTTGCCATGATTCAAGTCAAGCGATTTTAGATTTTAGATTTTAGATTTTAGATTGGAAATCTGACACCAGCCCACAGTCAACAGTCAACAGTCAACAGCCAACAGCCAACAGCCAACAGCCAACAGTCAACAAACTTACAAACAACCTCGTTGGAGTAATTCTGCAATTTCTCCCTGACAGTGGTTTGTGAGTTCAGCAACAACTGCTTTGGCTTTTTTGCCTCGATATTGCTGCTGTCTCTCGACAGTAATCCAGTAAGGCTGGCCGATTAAAACATTAACTCGCTGATAAATTATCACAGGATGCCACCCAGATCGATCGAACAGCGGTTCCGAAGGATCGAACAAACTCAACAACTTGAGCGGTACACCCGATCGTACTGAGTGTTCCTCAAAAGAACTAATCGCCACCGGCAAAACTGCCAAATCCCGCACCGGTGCCCGCAAAGCCAAATGAGCAAATCCCCGCTGAAACTTCCCCACCGTATTCGGCCCAGTCAGCTTCACCATCGGTTCTGCACCCTCTGGAAACACCCCCACCATCTCCCCGCCTTGCAGCAGCGCTGTCGCTTGAGAGAAAAAATGATGCTGTCGGTGTTCCGGTGCTTCCAAGGGGAAAGCGCCGAAAGTCGTGACCACTTCCCTCATCACCGGAACTTGACCCATGTAATGATGACAAGCAAAGCGGATCGATCGACCCAAAGCCGCCGTCAGCAGCACAGGATCTAAGAAACTGCGGTGATTGCTCACCACCAGCACCGGACTCTCTTGGGGAATCCGGTCTTCGCGGTACATAAACATCTGCGTTCCTAAACCAGCCAGGAAACAGCGCGAAATCAGCAATTTGCTCTCTGAAGACATGGGCGAAAGACAGGTGCGACGCTATAAAGGTTGATTCCATTCCCCCGCAGCTTAACATTTCTTTACCAAGTCAGGGTTCAGCCAAAAAGTAGACTTTCCCCTTATGCCTTTGTTTCGTAATCCTGGACGCACGGGCGGTCATAACCTTGGTTGTTTCGCACGTTTACTTCTAGTGGGCCCGCCAAAACAGTAAAAAACCGGTTTCTAGCCGTCGCAGGGCGTCAGCCAACTGTGTCGGCAGAAATTCCCCTCAGAAGCAAAAATTTATCAAGTGTTGTGGCAACTTATCAGGAAATTGGGTTGAAAACCCCGTCGTTATAGGACGGCTTTTTGATACAATAGACATGGTTGTAATTCCCAAGGTGGGCGGTTGTGAAGCGGCGCCATCGTCGGCACCCTAGAACCTGAAAGCTTTTTGAGAGCAAAAAGAAGGGTAGCGAAAACCTTGTAAAACAGAGCTAGGGAATCAACCCATTCTCACCAGAAAATCAATAATTTGTTTCAGTCAAGTAGGGTGGGGCACACCCGAACTCGCTTGCTCGTATCAAGCGTACGCTTTTGGAGATAGGCTCTCTGGGGTGGTTGTGAGTTAAGCTGGTCAATTGGTGCAATTGCACGGTTGAAGAGTTTAAGGATTGCCGCAAGGACACAGCGCTTAAAGGTCAGTCGATGAATTAAGAATCCCCGTGCGTTCACGCCGGGGAGTGTCAATAAAGAATGTTTACAACAGCCCCAAAACCAAGTTGCTGCAGCTAAACTTAGAAATTTACAGTGGGCATTGACGCACTGTCAAAGTATTTTTGGACAAGTCGTAATAGCAATCTCGCGAGGCATCAAATGAATAACATCCAAAACTATCGCCTTAGATGTACGCTCACCTTTGGCGACATTTACGGTCAAATCATTGTTTGGCTGATAGTCATCTTCCTAAGTCTAGCGTCGGCACTCGCCTTGTGGAGTAGCGCCCGCCAAATCTTCGCCTTGGCTACTGTCGGCTTGATTTTAGTGCTGTCTCTGCCCTTCTTGCTGTTTGCTTTCGTTACAACTCTGCTAAATAACATTGAAGTGCTTGCTGTAGAACCCGGTACGGAAACTCAACCTTCTGCAACGGGAAATCAGTCCAATCAGCAGCCTGTCGAAAGCGCCGGCTAGTCCAATGTGAAATTTTAACTTTTGATTTCCCATTCAAATCAAAAGTTAAAAAACTTCCTGCTCTTTTGGTAGGAAGTTTTTTTTTGCGTCACGATAAGTTGAGCAGAACACTCAAAATAATTCAAAAAGATGCTAGAACACGACGTAATCATTGTAGGCGGCGGTTTAGCAGGTTGCCGCGCCGCAGTAGAAATTGCTCGGACTGACCCCAGTTTAAAGGTAGCTGTCGTCGCCAAAACTCACCCGATTCGATCGCACTCCGTCGCAGCCCAAGGTGGCATGGCCTCCAGCCTCCAAAATGTCGATCCCGAAGACAGTTGGAAAGCCCACGCCTTCGACACAGTAAAAGGTTCAGACTATTTAGCCGACCAAGACGCGGTAGAAATCCTCACCCGCGAAGCCCCCGGTGTAGTCATAGATTTAGAACACATGGGAGTCCTCTTTTCCCGCCTCCCAGACGGCAGAATTGCCCAGCGCGCTTTTGGCGGACATTCCCACCGCCGCACCTGCTACGCCGCGGACAAAACTGGTCACGCCATCCTCCACGAATTAGTCAACAATCTGCGCCGCTGCGGAGTTCACATCTATCAGGAGTGGTATGTTACGCGCCTGATTTTGGAAGAAGGCCAAGCCAAGGGCGTAGTTATGTACAGCCTTCTAGACGGTCAAATTGAGGTTGTCCGTGCTAAGGCGGTGATGTTTGCTACGGGGGGTTACGGCCGAGTTTACAATACCACGTCGAACGATTACGCCTCGACGGGAGACGGTTTGGCGATGACGGCTTTAGCTGGATTGCCGCTGGAAGATATGGAATTCGTGCAGTTTCACCCGACGGGTTTGTATCCCGTGGGAGTGTTGATTTCGGAGGCTGTGCGGGGCGAAGGCGCTTATTTGATTAATTCAGAGGGCGATCGATTTATGGCCAATTATGCCCCGTCGCGGATGGAATTAGCGCCCAGAGATATCACTTCGCGGTCAATTTCCATAGAAATTCGCGCCGGCCGAGGGATTAATGTTGATGGTAGTGCCGGCGGCCCCTTTATCTACCTCGATTTGCGGCACATGGGACGCGAAAAAATTATGAGCAAAATTCCTTTTGCTTGGGAAGAAGCCCACCGTTTGTTAGGAATTGATGCCGTAAATCAGCCGATGCCCGTGCGCCCTACGGTTCACTATTCAATGGGGGGAATTCCTACTAATGTTAGCGGCCAAGTTCGCAGCAGTCCTGACAGTTTAGTAGACGGTTTCTTTGCAGCGGGCGAAGCAGCTTGCGTGTCCGTTCACGGCGCCAACCGTTTGGGCAGCAACTCGCTTTTAGAATGCGTCGTTTATGGCAAAGTTACTGGCGCAACCATAGCACAATTCGTACAAAATCGCAAGTTGCCGACAGTAGACGAACAGCGTTATATTATGGAAGCAAAAGAGCAAATTCAGGCACTTGTAGAGCGTCCCGGAAAATACCGCATCAATCAAATCCGGCAGCAGTATCAAGATACTATGACTGAGTATTGTGGTGTATTTCGTAGCGCCGAATTGATGCAGGAAGGTTTAAAAAAATTGGAGGATTTAGAGCGACAATATGAGGAGGTTTACTTAGACGATAAAGGCAAGTTGTGGAATACGGAAATTGTGGAAGCTTTGGAGTTGCGGAGTTTGATAATTGTTGGGAAAATGATTTTAACTTCTGCTTTGAACCGACAGGAAAGTCGGGGAGCTCATTCGCGGGAAGATTTTACTGAGCGCGATGATGGGAATTTTTTGAAGCATACAATGGCGTATTATTCGCCGGCGGGGATTGATTTGGCTTATATGCCGGTGGCGATTACGATGTTTGAGCCGCAGGAGAGGAAGTATTAATTTGTAGGTGGGCATTGCCAGCCCTGTTAAGGTAGTGAATAAATCCCTCAAACGCTTGAAATTGCGTAGGGGGCGATCGTTAAATCTGATTCTTTTAAAAGGCGATCGGTAATAAACCTGGTTTATTGCCGATCGCCACCGCCTAGAATGACGGAAATCAGTCGTTAGCGCAGCCCTCGAAGAGGATCGCACCAAGACGCGGGCTGGCTGGCAATGCGTACCTTAGCAATTGAGAGGAAATTCGGCAATCTTTAGTCTCTCGTACCACTTTTAGTCATATTGGGTTATAATTATGTCAGATACGACATATTATTGTAAACTCTATGACTGGACTGTACTTAATTTATGGAATCCCAAGGCGAGAACAAGGATGTTGTTTGGCTTAGAGGCGAAGTAAAAACTCCTCCTTTTTCAGCCTCAGCGCGAATCGAGGTAGGGATTTTATTAAGGATGTTACAAAATGGAGAAATTTTAGCCATGCCTGTCTCTCGACCTATGCCAAGCATCAGCCCTCACTGCCACGAATTGCGGATAGATGATAGTGAAGCTGATAAACAGTGGCGAATTATTTACCGGATTGACTCAGATGCTATTGTCATTGCAGATGTGTTTCAAAAAACTACCCAGAAAACGCCTAAGCGAATGATTGAAAACTGTCAAAGACGACTGAGATTGTACGATCGAAGCTCAGGAGAAACCTAGTTATTTCAGGACTTCCTTTAGGGTGGGCATTGCCCACCTTACAAATTGAGAGACAATTCACCATTCACAATCCTTGGTCTTTGCAATTCATATAATTAAAAGAGGTAATATTTACAATGGATGCCATTAAACGTCAACGTTTAGAAGCAGCAGGTTGGCGGGTGGGAGATGCCGCAGACTTTCTAGAACTTTCAGCCGAAGAAATTGCTTTTATTGAGATGAAATTGTCTTTAATTAAACGCTTGAAGCAGCTTCGCATTAGTCAAAATCTTTCTCAAGAAAATTTGGCTAAGAAAATTAAATCTAGTCAGTCACGGGTAGCTAAAATAGAAGCTGGCGATCCGTCTGTTTCTCTTGATTTGATGGTAAGGACAATGCTAGCGCTGGGAGCAACTCGCGAGGATGTGGCACTCGCTATTACTTCTTCCAAAAGCTGAGAAGCAGACACTTGAACTTTGAGAATCTTCGAGAATTTGAAGTTAACTTTATCCCGATAAAACTATCTCAGCCGTGATAATTGTGGCTAACTTCCTCCACAGATAAACTTAACGCCTCCGCCACTTGTTCGACACTCAAACCCATTCCCAACAATCGGGGAATTGCATCCCTTCTTGCCTGAAATTCAGCTTGTCGTGCCTGTTCTGCACTCTCGGCCCTTTCCCGCTGTTGTTCCCCTCGCAATCTCTCTAATTCTGCTCTTTCATCGCCAATCAACAGTAAATTACCTTCCTCGTCCCACCACCGCAGCCACAGCATGGTTTGATTTTGATAAATGCCTTGCCAAAGTCCCTATTCTATCCCTAAAGATGCAATGGGAAAATGACCGCGTTGATTGAGTTCTAACAGTTGATAATACCCCTCCATCAACCGATAAACTTCTAATCGACCGCTGTTAATTTCATAGATGCCGTAATAGGGAATTCGCATCACCTGTTCGTACACCCAAAACTTTCCCGGTTTAGTGACTACCCCTTCATCGGTGCGAGATAAAGGAGTACAATCGCGCTCTTCATCACCGTTCCCGCTCGCAAATTCCAAAGCAATTAACGGTGCTATGTGTTCCCGCCACAGCACGTAGGAACGCCGAATTTGACCGTCTACATTAGGAGGTACATTCGGAACATAAAACCAATCAGGAGCTTCTGCACCTTGTTGCGGCGGTTCAGTTTCTCGCCAGTAAATGCCGCAGTCTTGACCGATTGCATATTGTCCGTCTGGATGCCGCTCCTGCAAAATTTGCCCGATCGAATCTGTTAAGATTAAACTTTGCGGATGCTCCTGAAAATTTTTCACAAAAGTACCGTCTGACTCTGGTACTTGAGTGTGATCTGGAAAAGCAGGAGGTAGAACAACGCGGTTAACGCTAGTAGTCATAATTCCCTGCGAGGTCTTACATAATTGGTAATTAGTAATTGGTAATCGGTAAAAAGACGCTCCCCGCGAGGACTTATAAACCCGGTTTCGACCTGTATCTGTCGTCGTTCAACCAAGATTAATCGTAGAAACCGGGTTTCTTTTCCTAAGTCCTGCGTAATTAGGAAAAAAGCCAGTAATTTTGAGTTTAAATTATTAAGTGAAAAACTTAATAATTTTTCACTGACAAGTCAAAACTCAAAACTCTTTTACTTAAAACTTTCCTTAAGGTTTCGGTAGCGCACCTTCAGGACTAGGAGAAGCAGCCGGTTCGGGACTAGGAGAAGCAGCCGCAGGAGAAGGCGAAGGAGTGCCACTAGCTAACTGATTTATTTGGTCTTTATAGTTAGGAGGAGCTAACTCAGTAGCTCGATCGAACAGCGTTTTTGCCTCATCTGTTTTGCCCTGTTCCTTCAGCACGATCGCCTTTCCTAAAGTCGGGCGAAAATCTTTGGGATTAGCCTTAGCAGATTCGTCGTAAATTGCGATCGCCTCCTCGTAGCGCTTCTGCACAGCATAAACCTGCCCCAAAATCAACTGCACTGAAGTTACATCCACACTTTCCGGTTTCGCCAGATTTGCAGCCGGAGCAGCCTTCAACGTATCTTGCAGCAGTCCGATCGCAGCTTCCGGCCGCTGCTGCACCAGCAGCAAATTCACCAACCCCTGCAAAGCCTTAATTTCCCCAGGCTTAGACGCTAAAATTGACCTGTAAGCTTGAGCAGCCCCTTCGCGATCGCCCGTGCGTTCCTTAGCCTGAGCCAGCAAAATCCCGTATTCAGTAGTCTCAGGATTCAGCGCAGCCAACTTTTCCAAAGGAGCGATCGCATCCTTAATGTCGCCCACTCCTTGGCTGATCAACTCCAGTCGCACCTGCAACAATCCCCGCAAAGCCGTTACATTGTCAGGTTCCCGCTGCAAAACCAATTCGTATCCCCTAGCCTGAGCTTGCAGCAACTCTGATTGCTTCTCGCCTGACTGCGCCGTCTGAGTAGGCGTTGGAGTTGACCGACTTTGCGCTTGGCTGGCCTGGAGAATACTGTTTAAAATTGGCACAAGAGAAAATCCCAAAAAAGCGATGAGCGACAGCACCACCACCACAGTAATCAACCCACGACGCTTGTTTGCTTTTTCCATAATTCAACTATCCCAGCTTAAAATCTACTATTTTCTAAGAATTAAGGCATCGCCGGGGGGCATCTGCCATTTAGCTCGATCGGTGCAACCGTAAATGTTTTTAACTTCAAAGTCCCAACGGACAAAGCAGCCTTTTACTTGCAGCTAATATGGTAACAGACCCACAACTCCATGCTAGCTAAACAATTTTGGGCACTCAGACCCGCAGCCCCAAGGACTGCGGTGTCTGTCCAATTTAGTCTGGTCAAGCTAAAAATTACCAAAAATATGGCGGATCAGGCCGTTAGGTAATTGGATTAAGTAAAATAGGCAAGCTGAATATCCTAAATGCTATTAGCCAGCAACTCCAGCGAGCGCGCGATCGGCGATCGAGCGGTCAGCAACTGCCAAAGTCCTTGCTCGCAAGGATTTTAGCAGCCAGCGAACCGATCGGCACACGTAGCGTTGAAAGTTGGCGTTGACGGGTCACAACCAGACCTCCGGGCGCAAGCCCGCCTGTCAGGTGCTAGTAGTTTTTAAAGCAGTTTCTTCAGTTTATTCCTAATTTCCCTTAAGGGATGTGTCTCCGCTGCAAGGAGTTTTTATGAACCCCTCTCCCAACCGGTCTTCCAAATCGTCCAAATCTACTTCAAATCGCAAGGCTCAGCCGAGCGAACTGGCCGTCAATCCGCCTAAAGATACAGATTCCATTCCTGAGACACCAGACGAAAGTTCGGTGCCTTCGGCGTTGGCTGCACCTGTTGATCAAAATCCACCGGCAACGCCAACAGACGCCCCAGCGTCCAAGGATAGGCTGCAACGACCACGCTACAGTTCTGCCCCCGACAAGGACAAAACAAAGCCACAAGACCAGCCCAGCAAGGCTCCTGCACCCCCCGCGCCTGCAGCGTCTTCGACACCTGTCAGCGATACTCCAGCCCTAGCAGTCGTACCGCCCGCAAACGCCGAGCCTGCCGCTAACGAAAGTCAGGCCGCTGAGGACATACCCTCCGTCATGCGCCAACATCCCATTCCCCCCCCCAGCGAACCCAGACAGTACCGAGCTGTTGGTTTGGTGCGGGGCCGCTACACGCCATCAGAAGAGCAATTCACCCGGGGTATGCTGATAGCTGCCGACGGAACTGCCATCGACGCAGTTTTGCTGGGTAGAGTTATGAGTTTAGTCAAAAATCACCTGGAGCTGGAACAAGAACACTTGTGGGTGGTCTATCCGCGCACCAGGCAAGAAGACGGCAACTTGCACGCCCAGATTATGGGAGTTTGGGAGCCGGAAACGCTCAAAAAACCTCCCGAACTGTCCTCTGATGAGGAAAATCAGGAAGCAGCGGAGATTGAGGCTAGCGGCGAAGCATCGACCGCATCTTTGCCTCCCTCGGAACCTGATGTTGAAGATGGCTATTTTTCGATTAGAGGTGAGGTGATTTATCAATCCCAAGACGAAGAAAAGTATGTCATCGTCAAAATCAAGCAAGCTCCCCGCAAGAATGACGACAAGATGAAGTTTTTTAAACTCAAACTTAAGGGAGATTTAGCAACAAAAGCGATCGGGTTTTTTTGGGATTTCCACGTCAAATTGAAAGGTGACAGTCTGATGATTGAGCAGGCTAATAATATTGGTGCCCTGCCGATTAAAAAGCGGAAATTCCCCCCTGGCAGCAAGCCTCCCGGTGGCTTCAAAGGAGGAGGGAAGCGTCCGTTTACTCCTAGGCCCAGCGGTGACGGTGCTCCTGTAGGGCGTCCTACCATCAAATCCGCAGCAGCAGCACCACCGCCTGTCCCCAAGGAACCTCTTCCTAAGCCGGTTAAGAAGCCTAAGCCGATCGAGGAATGAACCAATTTTAGATTTTAGATTTTAGATTTTAGATTTTAGGTGAGTGCATCAATTTCCAATGTGTGCAGTTTTTTACCAGAATTCTTCAATCGAAAATCTAGAATCCTGGACGCACTCGCCGGGAGTAGAAACCGGGTTTCTTGACCAACCACCCAAGCTTTCAGGCCCGCGCTGGCGACAAGAAACCGGGTTTCTGGGACCTGGTGCGTCCACAAATAATCTAAAATCCTTTATTCGAGCCGGACTTGAGCGCCCCACAAATCTTGGGGGAGAAATACTCTGTCGGTGGGTAGGGGAGCAACTGGGGCCGTGAGGGTAAATTGACCCGCTTCAATTTGCTGCTTCAATTCCAATGCTACTTGCCGGGAGAGAAACATACTCGCAAGGGGGGCGGCCCGCACAGGTTTGCCCTCTATCAAGATGCGGCCAGTCTTTAATTGAGCATAGCTGACTAAACCGAATGTGGGACGAACGCGCCGGGGGATAGAGAAATCTACCACCGGCGCTACTATTTTTTTGTCTGATACTGCACAGTGGGCGACGACTGTTTCGTTTAAGACTGGAAACGGGATGCCGACTCCCAGCATCAGGGATGGGCCGTAGTTTTTGAAGTAGCAGCCGCGCACCCATTTGGAGTTCATCTGTTTGGCGTCGCCGATGAGTGCAAGGGTGGCGGCCGGGCCGATGGGGGTGCGGTTGGGCTGGCGTTTTTGCAGCGGGAAGTGCTGGGTTCCTTCCCAGGTGATGTAGCCTGTGGCGCCTCCTAGGAAGATGCGGGTGCCGATGCCGATGATTTCGAGGTCGGGGTCGTTGAGCAGGGGAGACATGGCTCCAAGGTTCGAGTAGACGGCGTTGCCGAGGTTTGGTTGCAGGGGGCCGAGGTAGGTGAACAGCGGGCGATCGCCTCCATTGACGCCAACAATAAAGTTTTGATATGCGTTGCGGGGATTGAATAAATAAAACTGGTTGATTGTATCGCGGGTAATCGTGGTTTCAAAGGAGGCGCGGGGGTAGCAGTCTGTTACTTGCCCCAGAGCCCGCAACTGCACGGGTTTGCCGGCTATTAAGTCTTCGATGACGTGGCCCCCGCCCCGTTCGCGGGATTCTTCGCCGTCTTCGGCTACTTGGGTGGCTCCCAGGTACAGGTCTACTGCCCCGAAGCCGGAGTAGGCTAAAACGCCGTCTAGCCAGCACTGGCGGATTTTTATCGGGGGGTCGGTATGGCCGAGGTTGATGATTGCACCGGAGGATTCCATCGGCTCGAAGGTGCCGGTGGTAATCACATCGACTTCTTTGGCTGCTTGGGTAATGCTGGTTTCTTGAACTCTTGTTTTGAGTTCTTCGATTGTCCAGACTGTGGCTTTGCCCTGGCTGATTTTATCGTTGATTTCGTTGATCGATCTCATATATTTTAGATTTTAGATTTGGGATTTTTGATTGTGAATTGATTGATTTTGGAGTGATTTTGATTTGGGATTGATTTTAGATTGATGGATTGTCGATCGAGCTGGTTGTTTGAGATAAAAGCAATATATTATAGCTGAGATGTTGCACCATTCTCAATAAGCATTTTAGGAACAGGCATCTTGCCTGTTCCACAGGAAAATTCACTCTTCGTGGAACAGGCATCTTGCCTGTTCTTGATAATGAGGCAAGATGTAAATTATAACGGATACAATAACAATATCATAAATCAAATAAAGGGCGATCGCCATGACTCAAGCGATATTAAAACCTGTCACCTTCGATGAATTTATTGACTGGTATCCTGACAATTCGGTAAACCGTTACGCACTGCACAATGGAACTATTGTTGAGATGCCTAAAGCAACCGGAGAACCTTCAGAAGTAGCCGGCTTCCTGTGCCTGAAGCTAGGGATTGAAATCGAGAGGCTAGGGTTGCCCTACTTCGTTCCCAAAGAATGCGTTGTCAAAGCTGATAACGAGCTATCTGGTTACGAACCGGATGTGATCGTTTTGGACAGGCAAGGGACGGACAGCGAACCGAGATGGAAAAAGGAATCTATCATTACAATGGGTAGTTCTGTCCGGCTAATTGTCGAAGTTGTCAGTACCAATTGGCGGGATGATTATGGCTACAAATTGGTGGATTACGAAGCTTTGGGCATTTCTGAATACTGGATTGCGGACTATTTGGGACTTGGTGGCAGACGCTATATTGGCAATCCGAAACAACCTACTTTTTTTGTTTACCATTTGGTTGACGGTGAGTATCAAGTCAGTCAATCGATTTTAGATTTTAGATTTTAGATTTTAGAGGCGACCCCACTGATAAATGCGGGGGTTTGAGGATTTTAGATTTTAGATTTTGGATTGATTCCACGGATAAATCCGGGGGCTTGTACCCTCAAGAAATTCTTGGTCTGTTTCGGGGGAGTGATAGGGTTGTGTCACCCACATTTGGGCAGTTGAATTTGACGGTTAAACAGATTTTTAGCGCCGACAGAGATACGGTAGAAAATGCGAGGATTGAAGATAGTTATTTGAGGGCATTCGTACCACAATTTTCCTAAGTTTGTAGTGAATACTTCTGTCCTCTAACTGGGAATGAATAAGAACTGAAGTCATTACAAACCTGAACTATTGATTTTCAGGAGTGTCATTTTCTACATTATCTGGGATGTCAGGTTTGTGTTTTGGCAACTTTTCGGGTCGGCTTTCGGCGACTTCTATAGATTCATATTCTTCATGGATAGCCGAATCAATTGCTGCTAAGGTTTTAGGGCTGGCACTCCACTGGTTGAGAATATCTTTAATTAGGGCTTCCCTAATCCAAACTTGAGCTACAACGGTGAGAGGAAGGGCAAGCAATAGTCCTAAAAATCCAAAGAAGGTGGCGAAGAATACTTGAGCTATTAAGGTAACAGCCGGCAGTAGCGATACTTGCTGCGCCATAACGTAAGGGGTGAGGAGGTTGCTTTCAAATTGTTGAATTAGAAAGTAGAGGATGAGTACAAAACCGGCTTTTAAGGGAGAGTCTAAAAGTGCGATCGTCACTGGGGGAATGACGCTCAAACCTGGTCCTATATTGGGTATTAAGTTCAGCAAACCAGCTAAAACACCGTGGGCTAAAGCTAGGGGAACTTGCAATACTGACAAACCAATTAAACTCAGGAAAGTGATGACGCTCATGCTAATTAAAGCACCGATTACCCATCGACCGAGGGCTATTTCGCATTCATCTAAGATCCCCTCGATTCGCCGCCGATAAAAAGAGGGAAATAGTTGGATAAATGCTTTGCGGTAAGATAAAGGTTCTGCTAATGTCATCAATGTCAAAACTATGACTAGCAAAAAGCTGAGGATAACGCCTAATGTGTTGCCGACAAAGGCTCCTGCACCGCCGACGAGTTGATTGAATAGGGGTTGCAGTTGTTGGATAATGTCGTTAATATCAAGATTCGGTAGTCGCTGACCCATTTGTCCCGAAAAGCGAGATTCAATCTGATCGATCCACTCATTTAATTTGGCTATTCCTTGAGGGGCTCTTTGGGTAAGCTGTTGAAACTGTTGGGCAAATGGTGGTACAATGATCAGGAATAATCCTACGAAGATGAGGACTAGGAAGCTAACTGATAAGAGTACGGCGATCGATCTTTTGAGTCCGAATTTTTGCAAGTAGCGTGCTAGTCTGTTTAAGGCTGTGGCTAAGACTACGGCGGCAAACAGCAGCAGTAGGGCCTGCCGGATTTGCCACAGAATGTAACAAGATGCGATGAGGGCTAATAAGCCCATCCACTGTCCTAGCTTCATTAGATTTTAGATGTTAGATTTTAGATTTTAGATTGAGGAATAGGGTATGGGGAATTGCAGGTTGGTAATTGCTCTGCAGCCCAGACGCGATGAATCGCCTCTATACAAGATACAGCAGATGGGCGCGATCGCATCTTTAATCAGATACCCCTACTCGGACATCCGCATAAGCAGCCTCCTCAATTCCCTTTGGCGAACACCTGCTGCGCTGTCAGCTTCAATTCTGGGAAAGTTCGGGACTCAATAGAATCGCCCCCTCTGAACAGTTTGACTTGGTATTCCCCGTCAATTAGTTGGTAAACCGAAAAAGTAGGTTGTTTGGGGTTGCCAATAAACCGTCTGCCGCCCAATCCTAGATAGTCTATAATCCAATATTCTTGAATACCCATTGACTCATATGCCTCAAGCTTTAGGGCATAATCATCACCCCAATTAGTGCTAGTTACCTCGATGATTAGGGGGACTGATGATCCCATTGTGATAATTGATGATTTCTCCCATCGCGGCTCGTTTCCAATGGTTTGTTCGTTAAGTACAATAATATCTGGTTCATATCCCGATTCCTCGCGCATGGGTTTGATGACACATTCTTTGGGGATGAAGTAGGGTAGGTTTAAGCGTTCTATTTCGAGAAATAACCAGCCGCTGGTAAAACCGGTCACTTTAGAATGTTTGCCTGTTGCTTTTGGCATTTCAACAATTTCTCCATTGTGCAGTTCGTAGTGGTGTTCGGAATTTTCAGGATACCAGTCAATGAATTCATCGAATGTTACTAATTCAGGTATGATTTGAATCATGGTGAGTGCCTCAACTTTGGTTTTGATAAGCTGTACGGGGAATTAAGATTTGGGCAAAAACACAGTCTTTAGACCAAGTAGCGATCGCACTTTTTGATTGCGTCTCTACTGCTGCTGTTGGCGCGATCGCCAGCCGAGGACGGCTGCTAAGATGATACTGGGGGTAAAGACGGCGATGAGGGCATTGAGGTCGGTAGAAGGGATGGATAAGCTAGGCCCTGCGTACTTGATGGCCAGGGAAAGGGCGGCGGATAGGGTGAATACTTTGAGGATGGGGCTGATGTTGGTGTTCATGGACGTGGTAGTTGGTTGTATAATTAGGCATTGAGATTATTATCGCAAGTATTGTGTTGCGGCTGCGATCGCGCCTTAGAGTTTTTAACAGGAAAGAGGCGATGAATGTTGTTTTAAACCCAGAACTTGATTGAGGTTCGCATGATGACACAAACACTTTTACAGCCACTAGACCAACGGTTCATTCATTCCGGGATTAGCTGGCAACAGTTCAAGCTAATTGAACAGGGGTTTTCTGACTCCCCTGGCATCAGGTTGTTTTATTACAAAGGAGAGGTAGAAATCTGGGCAGTTTCCGAAGACCACGAAGCGATAAGTCGCACCCTCACTATTCTTTTGGCTCTCTACTTTGACATCAAAGATATTGAATTTAAACCTACAGGAAGCCTTACTCTAGAAACAGAAGGCGAAGCTTCAGCACAACCTGACGAATCATATCTTATTGGTAGGTCAACTGGAACTCCTCCCGATTTATCTGTAGAGGTTATATTCACTAGCGGTACTGTCAAAAAATTGCAGCGCTATCGAGTATTGGGAGTTTCTGAAGTCTGGTTCTGGGAGGATGGTGTATTGGCTATGTATCGCTTGGGTTCTGAGGGTTATGAAAAAATTTCTTCAAGTGTGGTTTTGCCAGATTTAGATATTAACTTACTGTGTCGCTGCTTGCTGATGGCTTCGAGTGTGGAAGCGATGAGGGAGTTTAGGAGGGGAATTTCTGGTTAGGGCGATCGCACCTATTTTTTTATGCTTAACTTAATTTGAGTAGGTTGGGGCGATCGCCAGCCGAGGATAGCAGCTAGGATGATACTGGGGGTAAAGACGGCGATCAGGGCGTTGAGGTCGGTAGAGGGGATGGATAAGCTAGGCCCTGCATATTTGATGGCCAGGGAAAGGGCGGCGGATAGGGTGAATACTTTGAGGATGGGGCTGATGTTGGTGTTCATGGACGTGGTAGTTGGTTGTATAATTAGGCATGGAGATTATTATCGCAAGTTTGTGCTAAGCCCGGAAGTAATAGAAGATTAGCAGAGGGGCAGGATTGAGAGCAAAGTACCAAACCTTTGTTTTTTTGCCAGATAGTCGATTTTAACTGACATCTTGCAGCAATATCAATAAGAGGATTTTTCGTGGGGTCGGGCGGGTTTATAGAACCTATTTGCAAGCTTTAAGGCTGTTGGCGAACCCGCCCCTACGGCTAATTGAGAATGGTGCAATATCTCAGTTTTAAGCTGTTGTGCATTTAAATAGAATGTCAAAAAACAATCTAATTCTTGTGGGGAGTAGGGGTTGGGCGTCTCGCCCGCCCTGAATATGCAATTTAAATGCGTGACAGCTTAACTAAACTTACAATTAAATTACATCCCGTTAAAACACGATCTATGACCTACACCACAGCCAAATTACTTAGCTTTGAGGAGTTTATCGCCCAATATGGGGATAATACACGCTATGAACTAATTGACGGAGAACTCAGAGACATGGAACCTACTGGCCCTCACGAAGCTGTTGCCGGGAGTATTGCGGGTAAAATTTATGTCGAAATCTTTCGGGATAACTTCAACTGGTTGGTGCCTAAAAATTGTCTAATCAAACCACTCTATGCTGAAGCTACAGCGCTGCGTCCTGACGTAGTTGTTTTAGATAAATCAGAACTCGGTCAAGAACCCCTTTGGCAAAAAGAACCAGTTATTTGTAACGGTAGTACAATGAAGCTTGTTGCTGAAGTGGTCAGCACTAATTGGCAAGATGATTATGCCAGAAAAGTGGAAGAATACGCTTTCTTGAATATCCCAGAATATTGGATTGTGGACTTTCGGGGCTTAGGTGGTTGGCAATTTATCGGCAACCCAAAGCAACCGACTTTCACAGTCGGCCAGTTAGTTAATGGTGCATACCAGCAGCAACAATATCGCTTGGGAGATACTATTTCTTCTCACCTGTTTCCCAATTTACAACTGAGACTAGACGACATTATGCCGACTTGAAAGTCTGGTAAGCTGTCGCCGCGAACTTAAATTGTATATTCGGGCGTTGCTCAAAGCCACCCAACAAGAGTTGGATTGTTTTTTGACATATAATAATTTAAATGCAGAACAGCTTATCGAGGGATCGCACCTTGGGCAAAAAAGGCAATCTAAACTTATCACAGAAATAACGTTAACAGTATTTAATGCTTTATGAATGTTGTTTGAAACCCAGAACTTGATTGAGGTTTGCATGATGACACAGACACTCTTACAGCCACTAGACCAACGGTTCATTCAGTCCGGGATTAGCTGGGAACAGTTCAAGCTAATTGAACAGGGGTTTTCTGACTCCCCAGGGACGAGGTTGTTTTATTACAAAGGAGAGGTAGAAATATTGGCAGTTTCCCCAGAACACGAATTTTTTAGTCGGACAATTTGTACGCTGCTGTCTATCTACTGCGCCGAAAATGAAATTGAGTTTTCACCTACGGGAAGTTTTACCCAAGAAAAGGAAGGGGTAGTATCTGCACAAGCTGATGAATCTTATTTTATTGGCCGACGCATAACCCCAAATTATCCCCCAGATTTATGTATCGAAGTTATCTTCACTAGCGGTAATGTCAAAAAATTGCAGCGCTATCGAGTATTGGGAGTTGCTGAAGTCTGGTTTTGGGAGGATGGTGTATTGGCTATGTATCGCTTGGGTTCTGAGGGTTATGAAAAAATTTCTTCAAGTGTGGTTTTGCCAGATCTAGATATTAACTTGCTGTGTCGCTGCTTGCTGATGGCTTCGAGTGTGGAAGCGATGAGGGAGTTTAGGAGGGGAATTTCTGGTTAGGGCGGGGGTTTCAGACTATTATTGCAAGTATGTGTTGCGGCCCGGCGGGCGATCGGCTATTTTCTGAGATACTAGGATAATTTGCCAGCGTTGAGTGTAATTGAACATGGATCACCAAAATTTAGAGTTAATAGAAAACATTCGCCAGCAATTTGACAATACTCCTTATCCCAGAACCCCGCTGGAAGAATCTCCAAAAGACAAGAGTGAATTGCTCTACCTTCATAATCTTGTAACTGCTTACTACTTCAGAAATAGAAAAATTATCAATACAGAAGGTAAAGTTATCCTAGATGCGGGATGCGGCACCGGTTATAAATCCTTGGTTTTAGCTATAGCCAATCCGGGAGCGAAAATAGTAGGCATCGATTTATCAGAACAATCGGTGAAACTAGCTGAGCAACGTTTACACTATCATGGGGTTGCTAATGCAGAGTTTTATGCTTTGAAGATAGAAGAGTTACCAAGTTTAGGGTTACAGTTTGACTATATCAATGCTGACGACGTTCTGTATCTCTTGCCCGACCCTGTTGCTGGATTGCAAGCGATGAAATCAGTTCTGGCGACCGATGGCATCATCCGCACAAACCTTCACAGTTCAAATGGTAGAGCCGGAGTATTTCGCGCTCAAGCTGCTTTCAAAGCAATGGGATTAATGAATGGATGTCCAGGAGAATTGGAGGTGGAAATAGTCCGGGAAACAATGGAAGCATTACAAGATAAAGTAGGGCTTAAGGCATTAACCTGGAATTCCGATCGCGTGAAGGATGAGGGATGGATTATGGTTAACTATTTATTCGTGGGTGATAAAGGTTTTACCATTCCTGAAGTGTTTGCAATGTTGAGAGGTGCTGATTTAGAGTTTATCAGTATGGTGGATTGGCGTCGGTGGGAGTTGATGGATTTGTTCAAATATCCAGATGATTTGCCTCCGTTTTGGGCGATGAGTCTCCCAGAAACTTCTATGGAAGAGCGACTGTATTTATTTGACTTGTTACATCCCGTGCACCGTTTATTTGATTTCTGGTGCGGCAATCCCGATCGAACTCAGGCTTTTGTGCCCGTTGCGGAATGGACCGAGGCTCAATGGCGGGAAGCACGGGTACACCTGCACCCTCAACTGAGGGCTTCTCAGATTAGGGAAGATTTGAATAATTGCATTGACAGCCAGACGCCGTTTGAGATTAGCCGTTATATTATTGTGCCAACTCTAGCGCCGGTGTCCATCGACAGTACAATCGCGGCTTGCTTGCTACCTCTGTGGGAGGGGCCGCAGTCTGTGGTGTCCCTAGTAGAACAGTGGCTCCAAATCGGCTCGCAGATCGGTGTTAACCTAGAGTCTGTTAGTGATGAGACTGCCTTTGAGGAAGTCAAGGAACTGTTGATTAGGCTGGAAGTCTTTCTGTATGTGCTTTTGGAGCCTTAGAGCCACAAGTTTAGAAAAAAAATAGTTTGGGGTGATATTAAAGCGCTGGTAACTGGGTAAGTTACATATAAGAGTTAGAAATCGAGCATCCCACCCCTCAAGGAGAAAAGACTTATGAAGACTGAATTTAAAGCCAAGTTCCTGCAACACATCAACAAAAGAAGACAGGATCAAGGTTTCACACTGATTGAACTGCTGGTTGTTATCATCATCATCGGTATTTTGTCTGCTATTGCTTTGCCTTCCTTCCTCAGCCAAGCAAACAAAGCGAAGCAGTCAGAAGCTAAACAGTACCTCAGCTCAATCAACAAAGGTCAGCAAGCATACTTCGCAGAAAATACCAAATTTGCAGACCAGATTACGAATTTGGGTATTGGGCTGAAAACTCAAACCAGCAACTATACATACAACATAGGAGTGCCAGGAGGCGGAGCTACCGCTGCTGCAACCCCGACTACTGCCGGTCCTCTGAGATCTTATGCTGGGGCTGTGGGATTAGTTACAGCCGGAGAAGCAAAAAGCACGCAGAGCATACTTTGTGAGGGTGGTGCGGGAGCAGCTCCGGCAGCCCTTGCACCCAATGGTTCTGATGCGCCTACCTGTGGCACCGGCCAGACAGAAGTTACTAAGTAAGTCTTAAATTCAACAAGCGTAGCTTGTTGACAAACAACAAAAAGCGGGTGGTGTCGCGTGTGCTGCCCGCTTTATTGCGTCCAATCAAATTCTTGTATGAATTTGCCCTATGATTTCTAATGATTTATTAGCTCTTGCTCCTGATTGGCAGCAGCAAGCACACCAATGTTTACTTCAAGGAAATTACATTAAAGCGGCATTGCTTTATGAACAAGCGATTGTAGCAGAACCCAGTGTTAAGTCTCACTACTGGCACTTAGGATTGATGTTGCTGTTGCAAGAACAAGAAGTGGAAGCTCAGACCACTTGGCTGTTGGGAATGAGCGAGGGAGAGCCAGAAGAAATAGATTTCTGGACAGAAGAATTGATAGAGGTTCTGCACGCCGAAGCAGAGCGGCGCAGGTGGGAAGTGGGCGATTATGCAGTAGCTTGGGCAATTCGGCAGCACATACGGGAAATCAATCCTAACGATGTTAATAACCTCCTGCATTTGATTGGACTGTCCACTTTGCAAAGCTCCTACACAGGAGAGCAACTAAAAGATTTAGGCGTGTTAGAGCTTCTGAAGTCTGAATCGAATATCGCAGTAGATTCTGAACTATTACTACAAGTATTGAGCAATGTTTTAACTCAGGCTCCTTTCGACCCCTCATCCTATGAATTAACAGAAGCCTGCCTATTTTATGTCAAAGAATCCAGAGATTTGATGGAGGTTTTGATTCCGTTTATTTATAAAATAGCTTACTCGGCTAAGCAATATCAACTAGCAATACGTTTCACTGAGCTAGGGTTGCGTTTAGAGCCTCTCCATCCCGAATTACTACGCTCTTTGTCGGCTTTTTATCAAGACAATAGTGAATTTAGTAAAGGAATTGAATCGGCGAAATTGTGTTATTCAGTCATGGAAACTTTGGCTGATAAAATTTATGCAAATATGTTAATCATGCGGTCATTGATGAGTGCAGGGGGGTATTGGGAAGAATTTTGTTCAGCATTAGAGTTGCAGAGGTCCTTGTTAGCATCGTTGCTTGAAGAACAACCGCATTCCTTGGACTCAAGTGCCACAATTCGCTTATTTGCGGCGTTATTTTTCTTTCCATATTTTCAGGATAAAGCCCAGGAAAATGCACAAATTCGCATTCAATTAGCTCAATTATGTCAATTAAATATTGAAAATTATGCCAAAGAAAAGGTAGAAGAATGTCGCCAATGGCGGGGGCGGATTTTGAAAGCAGATGCTCCTACTAAACGTTTGAAGATTGGATATATTTCCCATTGTTTCCGCAGTCATTCTGTGGGTTGGTTAGCACGGTGGGTTTTTCAGTACCATGACAGGGAACATTTTGAAATCAACGCTTATATGATTGGCGCAGAAATGAGCCAGGGCCAGTTACATGAATGGTACATTAGCAAAGCTGACAAAGCTTATAAATTAGGATTAGACGGTCAAGAAGCGGCTCAGAAAATTTATGAGGATGAGATTGACATTTTGGTCGATCTCGATAGCATTACACTTACTACTTCCTGCGAAACGATGGCGATTAAGCCAGCACCAGTACAAGTAGGTTGGCTAGGTTGGGATGCGTCGAGTGTGCCAACTATTGATTACTATCTTGCCGATCCTTATGTTTTACCGGAGTCTGCTCAGGAATACTACACGGAAAAAATTTGGCGCTTACCTCAAACTTACATAGCAGTAGATGGTTTTGAGGTGGGGGTACCAACTCTCCGGCGAGATGAATTAGGTATCTCTGAGGATGCAGTTATATATCTCAGCACTCAGAGAGGGTATAAATATAACCCGAATACTGCACGGCTGCAAATGCAAATTATCAAATCTGTACCGAATAGCTACTTTTTAATTAAAGGTTTGGCGGATCAAGAATCACTGAAAAACTTCTTTATCCAAGTTGCAGAATCCGAGGGGGTCTCGGGTGATCGCCTGCAATTTTTACCCTTAGCTTCTTCTGAGCAAATTCACCGCGCTAATTTAGGGATTGCTGACGTGGTACTCGATACTTACCCCTACAACGGAGCCACAACCACTATGGAAACGCTGTGGATTGGCGTTCCTTTAGTGACGCGAGTGGGGGAGCAGTTTGCTGCGCGCAACAGCTACACGATGATGATGAATGCTGGTATTTCCGAAGGGATTGCTTGGACGGATGAAGAGTATGTAGAATGGGGAATTCGCTTAGGAAAAGATGCGGATCTGCGACAGCAAATATCTTGGAAACTGCGGCAGTCACGACAAACCGCTCCGCTGTGGAATGGCAAGCAATTTACGCGAGAGATGGAGAAAGCATACGAGCAGATGTGGCAGATATATCTGGACAAAAATCATTGAGGGTGCTGATCCGAGTGAGTAGTTTGTGCAGCGAGTTGCTGGACAAATTCCCTCGATTCATCAGTAACTCTCCTTCATAAAACGGTCTAGTTCTAATGAGGGAATGTTTTCGGCTGTTGCGTGAGCGATCGTTTTTATATTCTCATTCTCCAATACAATTCGACCGTGAAGTCGAGGGATCAAAGCTGACCACTGAATTTCGCTAAACTGTCCAATCAGTAAAATTTCTGGGCCGTCGGAAACATCTAACTCTTCTTCCATTAAAAGATTCATCGCCACGCTTGATAAAGCGAGATTAGCATCTTCGTCAGCAATATTGCTGTTGTCTACTAAGAGAGTCATCTTACTTTTGTCTCCATGAGTGGCGATGGCCCTTACCACTCGTTCCAATTCTAAACCAAGAGACTCTTCTGGCTGCGACCAATCTGGAAAAACAATTAGGTTAATTTCTCTCAATTTCATCGACAGCGACAAGGCTACTGACCCGCCTTCATTTTCCTGGCATTTCTCCATTTGCGGAGTGTAGGAGCCGAGCATTTCCAGAAAACGCAAAGCTGTAGGAACAGGAGCGTAATTTTCAATAGCCCACTGCCGACCTTCTATAGAGATTTTCTCTAAAATTCCTGGGTCATCAGCAATGCGATCGACAGTATCTTGCATATTGTCTAGATCGATTCCTATATAGTGTCGCCAGTTTTCGGGCATTACTGGCAGTTTAACTGCATACTTATCAAAATCTACGTGAAACGTTACGCACCCAGCCGCCAATGACTCCCAAAAACGCCAACTGTCCCACCATTCTACGATTGGTTCTCCTGTCAAATAGCTGGAGGTAACAACACCCCCAAAGCACGCACAAGCCACAGATTCCTTCAAACGCTGGTAGTAACTCGGATAGTGGCGTTGACCTGTTTGCTTCCACTGCAAGTAATGGTAACTGTCTGAGGGAGATTTCTCAAAATCCTCAGTGATATCATCCGGCGGTATAATATGTTGAATCAATGGCAAGAATTGTTCGCAAACAATCTGCCTGATAGGATTGTCTAATATCATCACTCCACTGTCAACCCATAAATAACCCTGGCGAATTTTCATCACAGTGTTAGTGTACCTCAATCGCCGATGGTCGTTGCGGAAGTTGACAAGTAAGCGTCTTTTTTTGTTCGGAAATTTTTCAATTTCGCTAGTCTCTCGAAGGATGCGGTTAGAAAGCCCAAAAACCCACGTTAAACAGTTTGAAGGCTCTATAGATTTGCTGTTGCAGTGAGTTCTAAATCTAAAATCGAAGTTCTCTAACTCTGGATTCCAGATGGTAAAACCATCCATGTCATCTAGATAGACCGTGACATATTTGCGTTCGGATTGAAATAAGTGTTCAGGAAAATATCTCGCGTTTATCATCCATCTGAAGTCCAAAATCACAATTGAGCAATCGTGATGACTCACACTTGGGTCATAACAAAAAAGATATTCTTCTGTGTCGGGCGCAATCTTCCAATGATTGATGTTTGAATAAAAGGGTATTCCCAGTTCTTTAAAGCCTTCCGCTAAACATATGCTTAAAGGTGAATAGACTCCTTCACAGCAATAGAAAAATATAGGTTTGTCCAAAGTTGGTTTGAGAGGGGGTTGGGATTTTGACATATCACTGTTCATAGTAATTATAGTTATAGAATAATTGCGGAGCGTTTCGGTCAAAATTACATATTCGTAAAACAGTCCAGTAGATAAGATGGGATTTCCTCATATCCCGCGGCTGCGATCGCCTGTATATTCTCATTCTCTAATACAATTCGACCGTAAATTCGAGCGTTCAAAGCTGACCACTGGATTTCGCTCAATTGTCCAAGGAGCAAAATTTCTGGTCCATCAGAGACATCTAAATCTTGTGTCATCAACAGATTGAGCGCCACGCTGGATAAAGCAAGATTAGCATCTTCGTCAGAAATATTGGTGCTGTCTACCAGCAGAGTGATCTTATTCTTGTCGGGATGAATTGCGATCGCCTTTACTACTCTTTCTAATTCTAAACTTAAAGACTCTTCCGGTGCTGACCAATCTGGGAAAATAATCACATTTATCTCGCTTAAACTAAAATTTAGAGTCGTATAACTTTCCTGTAAATTGCTATTTTGCGGGGAACATTTTTCAGTATTTATATGCTGCAAAAAACCCCTTATAGCGTCAGAATGCTGACTATTAACTTCCCATTCCCTGCTTTCCCTAAAAATACTTTCTCCGTTAAAGTAATCTTTTATATATTTTTTAGTTCGCCACCCTTGAAAGTGAATCATATTAAACTTAATTGCTCGATTCAATTCCAGATGTTTACAAAAAGGCCGCTCTTCAACAAAATAAATGTTCTTCCTTCCCTCTCGCATTTCAAACCCTTCAGATACATTAATATTGTGATCGTTTTTTGAATTATTAGTAATGTTTGAGCTTTCACATATACTGAAACTTTCTCCGTTAGCAAAGAAATTAAAGGCCGACATATCAGAGACATTAGGAAACTTTTCTTGGATGGGTTGATATATCAAAGGGTCTTTGTACATTTCCAATAGGAAACTACAAAAACTGTCTAAAACATTTAGATTGTTAATAAAAGTAAAATGGGGACTTTGCATCTGAGACAAAGTGAGGTCACAATTGGCAAAATTTTTCTGTTCTTCTGTGACGTTAGCGTATAACATAACGTCTGAATCTATGTGTAGACATTGGTGTAAATTTCTAGATTGCATTAATTTTTTAAGAACAAACCATCTTTGAAAGCAAAATAGTTCCCATTTTATACCGTTTATACTACGATGTTGATAATAACTGTTAAATTCTTGAAACTCATTAGCATAATCCCAAAAGTTTTCATAATCAAAAAAACTGTAATGTTTCTCTATACAGTCTCCCAACCAAATAACAGGTGATTCTGGATTAGTTTTTTTGGCTTGAGCCAAACAATACAAAATATAATCACTGTTTCCTACATGCAGTACAATAATAGGTAAACCCATCACTTTGCTTCCTTATTATTTTGATATTTTTATTGAGTTTAGTAGCAAAATGACTAAAACTCAAAACTATTTATTTCATGGAGGGGAACGATCGGAGTTTTTGCCTGCCTATTTTCCATGTATTTGTTGAAAGCAAGAATAGACTCTGTATTCTCATTTTCTAAGCTAATATTAGCACTAATGTAACAAATAAGAGCTCTCCACTGAATTTCGCTCAAACTTCCAATCAGTGAAATTTCGGGGCCGTCAGAAACATCTAAGTCTTCTTCCATTAAAAGATTCATCGCCACGCTTGATAAAGCCAGATTAGCATCTTCGTCAGAAATATTGCTCGTGTCTACTAAGAGAGTCATCTTACTTTTGTGTGGATGAGTTGCGATCGCCCTTACCACTCGTTCCAACTCTAAACCAAGAGACTCTTCTGGCTGCGACCAATCTGGAAAAACAATTAGATTAATCTCTTTCAAGTTTAAACGCACTAGAGTTTCGTCGATCAGCGCTGAACTAACCGTTTTGGCCATTTTTGACCAAGAGAACTTTTTAGCTTGTTCCAACCCAGCCGCAATTAATGAGTTGCGAACCTTCGGTTTTTGGATCTCGCAAAGTGCATCTGTTAACCCCTCAACATCCTCATCATTCACATATAAAGCTGCTTCTCCCGCCACTTCAGGAATCGAGGCATTAGGACAAGTGATAACGGGACAACCGCAGGAAATAGCTTCTAGCACAGGTAAACCAAATCCTTCATACTTGGATGGATAAACCAATGCAACAGCACCCGCATAAGCTAATCTCAACTCCTCGTCATTTAGCTGAAGCTTATGAACTACAGTACCTAAAGTGAAATTTCTCAATTCTCCTTCTAATACAACTCCACTCCCCGTACATACTATTTCAAAGCCTTGTTTGCTGGCAAGTTGAGCAAAAGCTTTGAAGAACAAGATACTATTTTTATAATCCGCAGCCCCACCTACTGAAATAAAGTAGGGTTTTGAGATCCCATACTTATTTTTAAAACCCTTAATATCTTCTTGACTAGCCGGTGAAAAAAGACTTTGAACTCCACAATGAGCTACAGTTACAGACTTAGAGGCAATTTCTGGAAAAAACTTTGCTAAGTCACTGGCTGTGTTTTCTGAAATAGCAATATAAGCAGAAGCATGGCGGATAGCATGATGTTTCTCCTTCCACATTGATTCATTCAAATTTGCTCCCAGCACTTCGGGAATCATGTCATAGGCCATGAATACAGAGGGAGTGGATAAAGGTGTTGTGTAGTAAGTGGATATAAATAAGTCTGCACCATTTTCATCACATACTTGCTGTAACATTTCCCGGTCAGCATCAGTTTTACTGTAGTCATAAGCAGGCACGGTGCAATACCTAATTCCCGCAATTTTTGGCGATGTTCCCACCCGATCCAATACTATTATATGCTTGGCCCAACCATTTTCCGCCCATTCTTCTAGCAGCGACCTCCAAACGCGGGCAATTCCTGTTCTGTACAGTTGAAAGAATACACCGTCAACCAGTATTGTTAACCCGCTTTGCGAGTCGCCGTCCTCTTCTATTTCCGCAGGCTGTATCTTTGCTTCTTGTTGAAGATGAGTAATTTTGCTAACAGCTTTTAAGAAGTCATTCTGTAAAAGCGACACCTTATTAACCGCTGCTAATCCTCCTTTTGCCAATTGTTGAAATACATCGTCAGGTAATTCTTTTTCTGTTAGTAAATGCAAAGATGAACCATTCGAGTAAAAATTGAGATTAAACTTGGCAGCAAGGATTGAAAGAGATTTAGCTGTGTAAAGAGAAACGTGCTGACCTTCGTGAAGCACATAGTACCACCACTCATCAGGTTTAGGATGGCTTTCTGGCAGCAATTCTGTACTAAATAAAATATTTCTGGAATTTTTTAACAATTTTTCCAGCTCATATATGGGGTGAACCAGATGCTCAAATACTTCAAATGCCGTCACTAATTCAAATTGGTTATTTGCGGCTGCGTCAATCTCAAATCCTTGAGCAAATATATTTTGACAAAACTTGTCTAGCCAGTAAAAGTCAAATCCCGCATCTCTCATCAGCCTGACAAATAGACCGTAGCCACCACCGTAGTCCAGAAATATTGATTGATGATTGAAAAAGTTAAATAATAAACTTTGGGTGATTTTTGAAAATGACAAATTTCTGAAGGCTAAGCCAACATCGCTGCTTGCTATTGGTTGAGAATAGGCTTCGTCTAGCCAGTATGGTTCTTCGGTTTGAACAAATCCGCAGTTTGAACATTGAAAATAATCAACATCATATTTACCCATAACTTTACCCTGGGCCAAATGATGTGAATCTGATTCGCAAACTTTGCATTTCATCGGTATAGCGTTGAGTAACTTCGGAATTTTAGGCAGTAAATCTTGATAATTCCATTCTTGTAAACTTAGCTGCGTGATGTCGGGTATATAGTAATGAGGCATCCCATCTCTAGGATTATCCTTCATATATTTTTGAACTTTTTCTTTTCTTTGAGATTCACTGTTAACTAACAAATCTAAGTGATATACACCCAGTTCCCCAGAAGTTATTATAACTCGCTGTTTTAGCCCATGAATCACCCAATGAATTTGTCCAGTGTAAAAAATATCTTTGTCATATCTATAAAGGCGACATCCCATATCGGGAAAATGAGGCTCGCTATTAACGTAATATTTTTTACTGAATGGACTAATCCACTTTCTGGTAATCAAAAAGTGATCGGTATCTAACTGAGTACCATTAGCTTTTACATAACGTAAAAACTCCAGAGTTTTCCGGTCAATAAATTCATCTGCATCGATAATAAAAACCCAATCAGTCTTAACTTCTTTCAAAGACACGTTCCGCTGGTCAGAAAAATTGCCTGTCCAAGCTGAGTTTATAACTTTGGCTCCATAACGCAAGGCAATTTCGCAGGTGGAGTCGGTACTGCCACCGTCAACAACTATTAGCTCGTCATAAACACCATCAAGAGATTCGAGGGCAATCTCCAAAGTTTTCTCCGCGTTTTGAACAATCATGCAAACCGAAAGACTTTGCATGGGCGACCCTGAAAACTCACTGCTCGCTTGAACAGGCTTGTGATTATAAACCTGATTTGTGGTTTGAGCGAGAGAAGGATTATGGTCATTTTTAAATTGAGCCTTGTGTTGTTCACTGAGGTTTGTTATTGATTTTTCTGAAATATTTTCTCTCTTCTTATTTTCTGGTTTTTCCAGCACTGCAAGAAGACCGTTGTTAGCAAATTGAGTTCGGCCCGGATAAAGCTTTTCTAAAGTTTGTTGAGTATTGTTATCAATTTGGATTAAACCAATAGGTTCTAGCCGCTTTACTATGAATGAGCTTTGGTTGATAAATTCCACATAATCTTCAGTAAAAAACCGATTAATGTGGGGAGAGTTGTACACATAATGTGCGATAGCATCTGCCGTTTCCTTATCGGTATGCTGATACAAGTAACGGCATAGTTCTGGGGGTCTCATCAGTAAATGTCCCCAGGGCGGTATCGGAGAATTCTGAAAGTTGAAAGTTTTTCCCTGGTTAGGTTCAGTTATGGGGGGTAAGTGATGGCCGTCATGAGCTGACCAAATTGGTGTAAATATAGAAAATAGCTGACCTCCGGGCTTCAAAGCCAAAAACATTTTTTCTAAAGCTAAAGGAAATTTATGGATGTGTTCAAAAGCAGCGATTGAGAAAATTAAATCGTATTTTTGGTAGTAGGCGGGAGGTAATTCTTCGATGTAGCCCGCAAAAAAGTTATAATTACTCAGCTCTCTCTCGGTAAAACCAAAAGCCGAATAGTCTACTTTGCCAAGCTTAGAGCCTTCAGCAGCACTGGCAACTCTATCTAGGTAAACTTCAAAATCTGGGGCTTCTAGGGCCGACCACGATTTAACATTTAGATAATCTAGTACAAACTCTTTAGGTAAGCTTCCTCCTACTTCTAGAACATCCTTACCTTCAAATCCAATCATTTGTTGACACGAGTAAGCAAATGGAACGTGATAACTGAGGTTGAACTTTGCTTGACACTCTGAGATCTTAGATTCATTTAATTTTTGGGTCATCTATTAACCTCCGTTCCTACCTTAAATTTTAACTACTATTACCTCTATTTTTTTCCTTCTCTTTGCTGTCGCGCCTGCCCCAACAGCGCCTTATAATCAGCTCTGTTAGGATTTAGCTTCACTAACTTCTCCAAAGGCTCGATCGCCCCCACCTTATTATTCATCTGCAACCGCACATTTGCCAACCCCTCCAGAGCCGTCTGATTCTGCGGTTCCCGCTGCAAAACCGTCTGATATCCCCGTTCCTGCGCCGCCAGCAAAGATTCCTGAGAAACTGCTACCGGAGCAGATTTTTGCTGGTGCTGGCTACTCAAACCGCTGCCGAACAGACTCACAATACCAAAAATCGTAGAACCAGCAAAGCCAACCATTGATACTAACGCAAAAATCTGCTTAATTCGATCGCTCCGATGAACCCGACTATCACTAGATTTTTTCTGTGTACTTTCCATTGCTAACTCTTGGCGTCGCTGTTTTCCCGGCACTCGCAAAGCACCTAATCTCTAGAATGCCCAAGTTCGATCGCCAAACGATCGCCCTTCGCCATTTAAAATTTGAGGCCAATTCTAGCCTAAAACACAAAATCTAAGATTTGTCAAGGACATTTAGGTGAAAATAACACGCGGGCGAGATCGGTGAAGGGCGATCGCACCCTTACTTTTTAGCCCTTACTCTCAGGCAATTCGCCAAACCGATGTCGGTAACACGGTAGCAAAGATGTGAGTTCAGGAGCACGCTGGCGTTCCGCTTCTAGTGCTGAGGCTAATTCATCAGAAAGCCGATCTAATTTTTCTTCTAATGTTGTTGAAGTCATGCAGATCGCTCCTTAATTGTGGTTATTTTTAATCTCAAACGTCCTTGCTGACTCGATTTTGCAATCAAAATGGGATTGGATTAAGGGCCCAAAGGTCGATCGACCTCCCATACCTTCAAATGCCATCAGGATCGATACCCTGACGAATCAAGTATGCCATTAGTCGATCGGCCCTATGGCGTTCCTCTTCGGCCCTCTGGCGTTCCTCTTCGGCCCTCTGGCGTTCCTGTTCCACCCGTTCCGCACCCCACAGCAGCAAATTGCCATTCTCATCCCACCAGCGCAACCAATAACCCGTTCTCTGAGATTTTTCACCTTCCCAAACCCCCAGAAATAAACCCATTGATTCTATCCAGAATCGTTGATTAGCATCCGGTTCTTGCAATTCGTATTCTCCCGAAGTCGAGAGTTTGTACACTTCCAATACTCCCGACTTAGGTTCAAAAATTACATAAATCGGTACTTGCAAAATTCGCTCATAAAACCGCCATTTCCCGTAAGGATATGTCGGTTTATTTGAATATTCACTACCGTCAGTATCCGATAAAAATTCCATCACTACAGCAGGTAGTTCTCCCTCAGCATTGGGCGTATAACTGCGGCGAACTTCTCCTGGTTCTGCTGGCAATACCGAGGGAACGTACACCCAATCAGGGGCTTTTACTACTATTTTGTCGTTAACTTTGGCACAGAGTCCAAAATTGGAAGCTATTAGCATTGAAGCTTGGATAAATCCTGCGATATCCAATGCTTCTCGCAGGGCCGCAGCTAAAAGTGGTTGGTCGATGTTTTCCCCAGGATCGTCGGGTAATTTAAAGTCGTCGGGCAATTTTTCCCAATTTATAGTATACTTGGTTTTGGTTGCGTCCGGTTTCGATAATGTTTGCGTCATTGGTTTTCCTGGTTGCGATAGAAAGAGTTTTTTCTTAATAGAATTTGGACAATAAATTTAATGCCTGCTGCGAAAGCCACACCTGATTAAGTAGCTGTCATCAAAGTGCGTATTGCCCACATTACTAACTAGAGGAATTCGCGCATATTGCAAGGGCGGTTATTCAATGATACCGTGTTTTAAGGAGTAGTTTCTGGAGCCACTGGTTCTGCTGACCTTGCAGTTTGAGAAGGTACAACAGGCAATTTGGGCTGTTTTTGCAAGCGAGGAAATCCAGGCTCTACTGATTGATTTGTGGCAGGTGTACTCGCATTTACTTTCTCAGAAAGGGGAGCTAATGTTTGAGTCACTTTAACTTGCTGTCGCAGTTGTTCTGTCGAACCCAACAAGCCTCCTAATCCGTTGAACAACCTGCGAATATTGTTGCGGAAAGCCGGATCTCCCGTCAAATCATCCACGTCGGAAGTAATTTTCTGCACGTTCTGAAATGTAGCTCGTGCAGAATCTAGAGTTTGCTGCAATAATAGCAAATTGGCGGGATTGTTTACCTGGCTGGATAAATCTCGCAAATTACTAGAAGCTTGGGCAGCATTCGCTGATAAAACTTCTAAATTGTTCAGCAATTGTCCTTGGTTGATTCGATTAATTGTCGGACTCAAACTGCTGACAGCTACCCGCAGTTCCTGACTGCTTTGATTGATGTTATTCAGAGTTGAGACTAAACTGCCGCGGTTGGTTGCTACTAAAGAATTGACTTGGTTGGCTGTTAATGTAATTTGATTGGCTGCTTGAGTTACTGAATTAGCAGAATTTATCGCAGCGGCAGATACGGCTTTTGTGGAACTGTCCGCCGTAGCTGCTACTTTAGAAACATCAGCGGCAACTCCTGATATTTCCGTCTTGAGCGATTGATTTAAGGTGCTTGCTTCCCCCTTTAATGATTGATTTAAGGTGCTTGCTTCCCCCTTTAATGATTGATTTAAACTTGCTATTTCAGTTTTTAATGATTGATTTAAGCTGCCAAGGTCTCCCCTTACAGATTGATTCAAATTTTTTATTTCCGCTTGTGCCGTTTTAGTTAAAGTCGATAAATCTTGAGTGAGTTTAGCTGCACCTTTAGCTGTGTTGGCTGTATTCTCGGTAAGAGATTTAAGATTGTTAAACAGGGCGGGGTCAGTGTAGAAATTAGCTAGGCGGACTGTGGATTTAATTAGTTCGTCGATAGTGACTCCCGCTTGACCTTTTAATCGCGAATTTTGGCAGATAATTTCCGGGGGACAGTTGGCACTAACGGGATTGGCGGTAAGTAATGATTCTGGCAAAATCGAGTTGGGGGTAATGTCGATCGACGATTCGCCAATTAAACCCGATTTATTCGCTTCGATCGTAACATCCCTGGGAATCACTAAAGTACCGGGGGCAATCTCCAGCGTCACGTCTACGCCGTTGGAACCCGGTTGGAGGGCGGTAATTTTACCGACGGCAACCCCACGATACCTGATGGGCGTGCCTATTTGCATTCCTTGGGCGCTGCCAAATTCTACGGCGAATTTGTAGCTGCGGTTCCCTAGCTGCACGCCCCGCAGCCAGAGCACTAAGCCGCCAAATAAACCGATTCCTACTAAAATTAAGAACCCGACAGAACCTTCTCTTACAGTTCGCGATTGCATATTACCTCCTTAGTCATTGGTCATTGGTCATTAGTCATTAGTCATTAGTCATTGGTCATTGGTCATTAGTCATTGGTCATTAGTCATTAGTCATTAGTTGTTAGGCCTCAGTTATTATTTGTGAGTTATTGCTCGTGCTCTTTAGGGGATGACCCGATAGATTGTAGGTAGGAGTTTAATTGAGGAGCTAAGTCATTAATGATTGCTGTGAATATATTGACTTGTTCAACAGTTAAAAGGTTTCGAGTGTAAGCTCGTCTCAACCAGTGTTGAGTTTCATATAAAGAACCTCTAGCTATCTTGACAAAACGTTTATTGTCTTGATAGCTGCCGCGTCCGACTCCTTCTGCTATGTTAGCACCGACGCTATCGGCTGAACGGACAATTTGTTGGCCGATCGTATTTTTGGCAAATGGCTCCCAAGTGTTAACAGCTTTCCAAATTTCATCAGCTAGTCGTTCTGATAATTTATAAACCCGCAATTCCTGAAAACTTTTTGTAGCCATATTACCCTCGACTTTAATAACTAATGACTGCTGACTAATGACTAATGACTAATAACTAATGACTAATGACTATCCAAGCGCTTGAATTGGCCCAGTAACACTGCCGCTAAAAAATTGTCGGATAAGTAAATTATCTGTCGATGCAATGTCATTGACAGTTCCCTCCCACTGCACTTTGCCTCGATAGAGAAATACGATGCGATCGGCAGTGCGACGGATGGTACTGTCTTGGTGAGTGACGATCGCATAAGTGCTGCAAACACCTTGGGCAGCCTGCAAGTCGCGGATTAAATCTTCAATTACCGTCGAAGCGATCGGATCTAAACCCGCCGTCGGTTCGTCGTACAGCAAAACCTCTGGATTATCCCTGTCATTATCAGGATTCGCCATGATAGCGCGGGCAAAACTTACCCGCTTCCTCATTCCCCCAGACAACTGCGCCGGATAGCGTTCGCCAATTCGCGGCAAACCCACCATCTCCAACTTTTCCTCCACCAATTCCCGAATGCGGCGGCGCGGCAGCTTAGAATGCTGGTAAAGTAAAAAACCGACATTCTCCTCCACCGTCAGCGAATCAAACAAAGCCGCTTGCTGAAACACCATCCCAATTCCGATCGGATCTGCCACGTCGTCCACCCATCCCACCCTGCGCTGTCCCTGAACAAAAACCTCACCGGCATCCGGGGCCAACAAACCCGCAATTATCCGCAGAATCGTAGATTTCCCCGTCCCGGAAGGGCCAATAATTGCCAGGGCCTCTCCCCGATAAATCCTCAGATCGACTCGATCGAGGATCGGGTTCTGGCCGAAGGACTTACTTACCCCCTTGAGTTCGATTAGTGGCTCAGCCATAGGATGTTATCAATAAGTTATCAGTCATCAGTCATCAGTCTACCTAATGACTCATGACTCATGACTAATCACTAATTACTTAAATTGACTGCCAGAATCAAAACTCTCTTGTATTGTAAATTTGTCAGATCGAGCTGCTCCAATACCCTTAAGACTAATTAACCATGTCAATTAGTTCACTTCCTAAAGCCCTCCGTGTCTTGGCTAAAGCCAAGCAGGTTTTTGCCCAATCCAGAAATCCTTACCCCCCTTCTTTGCGGAACGGGCGAGTTCACCAGTGGTTTAAGTGGTTAGCCCCCGGACTGTTAGTGAAACGGTGGCTGCTGATTAGTGCCAGCGGCGTGGTACTTGCCACTTTGGGTTTAGCGATTTGGACTGGGATGACTCCCATTTTCTTCTTATTGCAATTATTGAGAAATTTTTTGGCGTGGATTGCGGAAGTTATTCCCAATTACGTGTCGGGCCCGATCATCATTGCTGGTGGGATTTTGTTAATTCTGTGGGGACAAACTCGCAGTTTGAACTCTATTACTCAAGTGCTGATGCCCGAAGGGAATGAGGAACTGGTCGATCGACTCCTCAACCACCGCCGCTTGCACCGCGGCCCGAAAATTGTGGCAATTGGGGGCGGTACGGGCCTTTCCAATTTGCTCAGGGGATTGAAGGATTACAGCGCCAAAATCACTGCTATTGTCACGGTGGCGGATGATGGGGGGTCTTCCGGGCGGCTGCGACGGGAAATTGGGGTATTGCCGCCCGGAGACATTCGCAATTGTTTGGCTGCTTTGGCAGATGAGGAAAAGTTATTGACTGAGTTATTTCAATATCGCTTTCGGGCTGGTGACGGTTTGGTGGGTCACAGTTTTGGGAATTTGTTTTTGACGGCGATGAGCGATATTGCTGGAGATTTGGAACAGGCGATCGCCGCGAGTTCTAAAGTTTTAGCAGTGAGGGGAGAGGTGCTGCCGGCTACTCTGAGCGATGTTTCTTTGTGGGCAGAACTCGCTGACGGCCGCAGGATTGAGGGGGAGTCCAGCATTACAAAAGCTAACGGGCAAATCATCAAAATTGGCTGCACTCCTGCTAATCCTCCGGCGTTGCCCAAGGTAGCCCAAGCACTTCGGGAAGCGGATTTTATTATTATTGGGCCGGGGAGTCTTTATACGAGTGTCATTCCGAATTTGTTGGTGCCGGAAATTGCTGATGCGATCGCCAATAGCGAAGTTCCGCGCATTTATGTTTGCAATATTATGACTCAGCCGGGGGAAACTGACGGATACAGTGTTGCAGACCACATTCGGGCGATCGACCGCGCTTGCGGCAGGCCGCTGTTCGATGCTGTAGTAGTTCAAGGAAAAGTCCCTTCTGCAAAGGCTTTGATTCGCTATTCTCAGGAGGATTCTTATCCGGTTGTACTCGATCGAGAAGCCGTAACGCAATTGGGGCGGCGAGTTGTCATCGCCAATGTCATGGATGAAGATGAAAATACGGGTTTAATTCGCCACAATTCGCAAAGGTTGGCGGGGATGTTGCTGCGTTGGTACGGCCGCGCGCACAACATTTAAGCTGTTGACAGTTGACTGTTGACTGTTGACTGTTGACGGTGCAGACTAATGTTATTGGTTATTAGCAGCCCCAAGCGAGTAACTAATGACTAATGACTAATGACTAATGACTAATGACTAATGACTAATGACTAATGACTAATGACTAATGACTAATGACTAATTATTGAAATGAAAACTTTGCTTCCCGATTCTGAAGCTACGCGCAAGTTTGGTTTTGCGTTAGGTCGATCGCTCCCCCCCGGCACTGTAATCTTATTACAAGGAGATTTAGGTGCAGGCAAAACTACCTTGGTTCAAGGTATCGCTGAAGGTTTAGGAATCTCCGACTCGATCGAAAGTCCTACTTTCACCCTGATTAACGAGTATTTTGGAGGACGAATTCCGCTGTATCATCTAGATTTGTATCGACTAGAACCCGAAGAAGCGGAGGCTTTGCACTTAGAAAGTTATTGGGAGGGGTTAGAAAGGGATTTGGGAATTGTGGCGATCGAATGGGCGGAAAGATTGCAGTACAAACCCGAAAATTATTTGCAAATTTCTTTGAGTTATCTAGATAACGGGCGGCAAATTGAAGTAATTGGTAATGGCGAGTTATTGGATGGGCAATTGGAAATTTGAGCGAGTGCGATCGAATTTAGATGTTGCACCATTCTCACTCAGCCTTTTCTGAACAGGCTTTCCGGCCTGTTCCACAAGAAGAAAATTCACTCTTTGTGGAACAGGCATCTTGCCTGTTAAGAGAGAATGGTGCAACATCTCAGCGCGTACTTACTGCGGACGGTTGACACGAATCAATTTGCCTCTCAAAGTTTCTTCACCAGCAATAGCATCATTGATGCGTGTTGCCAACCTTTCTAAATTTTTATCGTCTGTACACACGATAATACCAGCATGATTTGGTTGTTGAGCGTGCAAGCGAATGAAATGCCGACGATTTTGCGTCATAACCGCCCGATCGTTATTCACAGCAAAGGCTAATACTTCGGGGTCATCATCTCCGGCATTTCCTGCCTCTTGAATAGTCAGGGCATCGTGACCTAAATTTCGCAGCAAAGCCACAACAGGAAACGGGAACTGTTCATCTGCATAAAGACGTGCCATAAATTATACTTCCTGCATCATTGCTGCTGCTTCTTCTCGGAGTGCTGTTTCAATTTCTTCGGAGTTAGCCTCAGCATAAGTCCAGACATTTACTAAGTTGGCAGCATTCAACTGGGGATAAAATTGTAGAAGTTCAGCATCACTTGAACCTTGACGGCGCAAACTCACGAACAGCCAAACGGGAAGTCTAGTTTTGGCAATGCAAGCATCGCCGCCACACACGTCGGGAGTTTTGGTAATTCCTGGCCAGCTATTGTTTAAACTTTGGGTTAAAAGCCGGATGGCTTCAGCTTTCTCAGTAGGAGTTAAGGCCAGGAGTTGTGTTTCTAGTTCTTGGAGAAGCATGGGTAATATCGCCTTTGCGAGCGGGAATACCCAATTATAACACTTGAGTTAAATTCCTTCTTACTGAGCGTCAAATGTCAATGCTTCTCCCCTCACATTTGTATCCAATTTACCATCCTCAAAAACAACTTTTCCTCCCACAACCGTGACCACAGGCCATCCAGTTAAATTCCATCCTTCAAAGGAACTCCAGCCGCACTTGCTCGCCATCTCTGCGCCGACCACCGGGCGGTATTTCTCCAAATCAACTAATACCAAATCGGCGTCAAAACCCGGTGCAATTTGCCCTTTGTTCGGAATCTTATAAGCCTTAGCAACTGCCGCCGACATCCAATTAGCAACTTGAGCAACTGTACATCTTCCCTCTACTGCTTGCGTCAGCATCAAAGGCAAAGAAGTTTCGACACCGGGCATTCCCGACGGCGTATTTGGATATTCTTGAGCTTTTTCTGCTAATGTGTGCGGCGCGTGGTCGGTGGCGATAAAATCAATTACGCCGTCGAGTAAAGCTTGCCAAAGTATTTCGTTATCGCGGGGTTCGCGCAAAGGCGGATTCATTTGAGCTAAACTGCCAATTTTTTGATAGGCGCTGGTATTTAACAACAAATGCTGTGGCGTAACTTCTGCTGTCACCCAGCTCGGTTTTTCCTGGCGCAACAACTCAGCTTCATCCCCGGTGGAAAGGTGCAGAATGTGCAGTCGGCGCTGATATTTGTTAGAAAGTTTTAAGGCTAGCTGAGTTGCTAATAAAGCTGCTTGATTGTCTTGAATTTGTGAGTGAACTGCAATATCGGTAATACCAGCAAATTCTTGACGACGCTGGTTGATTCTAGCTTGGTCTTCTGCGTGCACGGCAATTAGTCGATCGCCCTTCGCAAAAATTACCTCTAAATTTGCTGCATCATCCATCAATAAGTCCCCGTGCATCGAACCCATAAACACCTTAATTCCCGGAGTCGGATTGGCATTCAACAAATCCGGCAAATTCTCCGGCGTTGCACCAATAAAAAAGCCGTAATTGACCAAACACTTCTCGGCAGCGCGACTTAGTTTATCATCTAAGGCAGCTTGGGTTGTGGTCAGAGGTCGCGTATTCGGCATTTCCAGAAACGATGTCACGCCGCCTTTAGCGCAAGCACAGCTAGCGGTAAATAAGTCTTCCTTGTGTTCTAAACCAGGTTCCCGGAAGTGTACCTGGGGATCAATTACTCCGGGTAACAGAGTTAAGCCTTTCGCATCTATTTCTCGATCGCCAGATTCGACAATTTCAGCAGCAACTTGGACAATTTTGCCATCGCAGATTTGCACATCTCCTACCAAAAACTCACCATTGGGCAAAAGAATGCGAGCGCGACGGATTAACAAACTTGATTTGGGAGTCATAAGATATCATTAATTGAGTAAACAGCGTGCTAGCATGGAAGCATTATTAAGTTTATAATTCGTATCCAGCTCAGTCACTACAATACCCTATGACTCGTCTAGACAAGTCAGCCGACGAAGAAAAACCTCCGCAAGACACCGAAAATCCTTGGATCGAAGGAATTAAGACGATCGGCTTAGCAGCATTTTTGGCCTTTGGTATCCGCACCCTGGTTGCCGAAGCACGCTACATTCCCACCGGCTCGATGCTCCCAACCCTACAAATTAACGATCGATTAATTATAGATAAGGTAAGCTATCGATTCCAAGAGCCCCAGCGAGGAGATATTATCGTATTTATGCCTCCTGACCAGGCTAGTTTGTGCACCGGACAGCCGCCACCGATCAAAGATGCCTATATCAAGCGAGTGATCGGACTGCCGGGGGACAGTGTGGAAGTCAGAGAGGGAAAAGTTTTTATTAACAAGCAGCCGCTACAGGAAAAATATATTGAAGAAATTCCGCAGTATCCCTACGGGCCTGTAGTTGTAGCTCAAAATTCTTACTTGGTGCTCGGCGACAACCGCAACGCAAGCTGTGACAGTCATTACTGGGGCTTTGTACCCAAGCAAAATATCATCGGTAGGGCAATTGTGCGTTTTTGGCCACTCAACCGCACAGGTTCGATCGACCCCACGCCCCTTTATCCCGCTAAAAATTAGCTAGATCCCCGACAACTTCTGCGAAGTGGGGGATCTAAGCTGACTGATATGATGTCCGGTCGATCACCCGAAATTAGGTAGATACTGTCTTGAACTGTCAAGGGGTAGCAAGTAAATAATTGGGGTCGAAAGGCTTTTGGGACTTTAAAATACC
>NZ_JAUBTL010000060.1:0-48777 GCF_036702475.1 Microcoleus sp. D2_18a_B4 | reverse complement strand
AGGAATCAATTTAAATACGGTGGGGCACACCGGAATTCACGCTGGGGGACAGACCGATCTCTACTCGCTGGTGGTGACATCAACGAGCAAACCGACTGGATGATCCAAGAATCCCTGCGCCTTCAGGTCAGGGAGTGTCAAACATATCCTACGCTAATTCTAGCTTCAAAGTTGGCAACAGCTTTTCTAAATTTCTGAGAGATTTCTGTTGCCAAGGAATATCATTTGAACCCAATACCAAAAGTTGAATCGTTTTCTTTTTTCGGACGCTAATGACAAATTTAGACAGCATACTGATACCAGAACTGTTAACAAATTCCAATTGTTTTAGGTTCAAGGTAATAGTAGGCGGTTCGCCATTGGCTACCTCATCTAACAACTCGGCTATTGGTGCATATTCGGGAGGGCCGCTCAGGCTGAGTTCCCCTTGGAAAGTGAGTGTGACTGATTCTAGATCGTACTGAATCCTGTAATCTTCACCTTTAATTTCTTGAATGCCCATTGTGATTTGGTTTCCTGACTAAAATATTGCGATCGCACAAGAGAGTAAATATTGAAATGCTAGAAACTAGACCCTAATTTGAACCACAGTCGTAAGAATGATGGTATCACTATCTGGCCTGGGCTCGAATTTCCAACCTATCTTAGCTGAATAGTCATTAATCATCGTCAGCAATCCCAATCCCGATGTATCACTTTCCGATTCCGCATTCTTTTCAAGCTGCTGCAAATAAAGTTCATTGGGATCGGAAGCCATAATTTCTTCAATAAACTCCTTCAACTTATTCGCCCCTTCTGAAGTGACACTATTACTGGCAAAAATTACCGCCGTCACCTCTGTTTCACCAATAAAATGTATACCAAATCTGACCTTGTAATTGGTATCATCGTTATTAAATTTAATCGCATTTTCTAACAGTTCGTTTGCTACGTAGCTCACAGCTCCCTTGCTTTCTTTTATCCGTTTCTCGCTGCTAGCATCCTCCTCATCCACCGGTAGAAAGCTAGATAAATAATCGGCTACAAAATGAGCTGAAAGCCTGTTGTTGCGCCACCGCTGTTTGATCGGGCGAGAACTGGGGGTAAATGTAAGTTCTAGGGAGTCGTGTTCAGGAGGAAATTCTTCAATGAATTCTCCAAAGATTTGTGTCATTGTTTTTAAGCTTCCAGATGTCATGATTTTTCTCGCTCCAATTGATGTATTAAGGTCACTTCTTGGTGAATTTCCACACGCCATTCCAGTTAGCAGGAAGACTATTTTCTAACAGCGATTGGATGCGTTTTAGGTAAAGTTGACTGGGCTTGTCATCTGGATTTAGCGCTACTATCTGTTCAAAACAAACTATGGCCTTAGCAAAATTTCCCTGACAATATTCTTGGAGTCCCTCCTCAAATATAGGCAAAGTTTGAATTTTGAGCGATCGCACTGGTTCTACTTCAACATCTAACACCTCACAAACTGTAATAGCTTCTTGTCTACCTTTGACAATAGCCCGATCCAAAAAACGGATATGATACTTTTCGGGTTGACTCAAACGTTGTACCACATCTCCAGAAATTAATAAAGATACGCCATAATACTTAGTCAAACCTTCCAGACGAGCGGTGAGATTGACATGATCAGAGATCGCATCTGCTTGCATCCGATTCGCATCTCCAATAATCCCAACCATCGTATCACCCACATGGATACCAATGCCAATCTTCAGCGGTATCTCCCCATTTATTTTACGGCTTTGATTGTATTTTTGCAACTGCTCCAACTTCACTATTCCTGCCTGAATAGCATCATCCACGCCATCAGGAAAAACTGCCATGACTCCATCTCCAATATACTTGACAATAAAACCGTTGTGCTTACGAATTTCGGGACTAATTTGTTGTAAATAATTATTGATGAAGTCAAAGTTTTCTTGAGGAGTCATTTGCTCCGCCATCGTGGTGAACGACCGCATATCGGAAAACATAATTGCCATCTCTTTGCTCACGTGATCTCCAAGCTGGAAATCAACCATGCTTTGCTTGCCGAGAAATTGGAGAAATTCATCGGGAACGAAACGTCCGTAAGCCTGCAAAAGTTTCTCTAATTCTTGTTCCCGCGCTTTCACCGTTTGCACCATATGCGAGAATACCTGTGCCAGTTCTCCCAGTGCATCACTGCGCGCTGCCACATCTGACAATATCTGGGGTTGAAAGCTATTGTTTTTTACAGCAATAGCTGCATCTATGACTTTTTTTACCTGCTCGATGTAAGTCTGCATCTCTCGGTTTTTATGACGGATCTGGTTTTCCAGATCCGTGGAGTGTTGCGTGACAATTTCTACTAAGGTTTCATAGCTATTTTTTTCATCCTCTACTTCCTCAAGTTTTTGGGTCAAATCCTGTAGCTGGGTATGGAGTTCTTCGGCAGATTTAGATGGTGATAAATTTATTTGTGGTTTCATAATTTATACTTCCCAATCGGGAAGCGCAAAATTGTTTGACTCTCTGTAAAATATTAGAACTTACACACGTGGAACTCGAAATCCTGTTTCTGCTTCGATGCTTGGTCACTAAATCCCAGCTCCCTCGTAGAAACCGGGTTGACGACCGTCAATCATAAATTATGCACAATATTTCCCTGTTGCTTCAATACTAGCAAAGTAATGTCATCAAAAACCTTTTGTTTTCCAATAAATTTTCGCAAATCAGCGATGGTGGCTTCCTTGATTTGTTCGGCGCTCAAATGCCAGTTTTGAGAAAGCACTTCACAGAGTCTTTCCATACCGTAGAATTTTCTGTGCATATTTCTAGCTTCCGGGATGCCGTCAGTATAAAGCACCACCCCGTCCCCCGGCTCTAAGTCTACTAAAACATGGCTAATCCAATCGGAAATATCCTCATCTAAGCCGATGGGAAACCCTAAATCCATCATGTTAATACGCTCAATTTTACCGCATCTTCTGACTACGAGAGTTTCCTCGTGTTGACCGCTAATACTAACTGTACTGTCTGCGTAATTGAGGAGAGCTAGGCTCAGGTTTTTGTCCGAGTTCATCCGCTGGATATTTTTATAAATAGTGCGGTTGAGGGTATCTAAAAAGCGAACCGGGTCTATTTGTTGAACTTCTTTCAAAGCGCGAACTGCAGCTTGAGTCATTACCATCAAAATCCCGCTTTCTAGCCCGTGTCCGGTGACATCACCAATGCACAGCGTCACCACCCCGTCAGTACAAAGTACGTCGTAGTAATCGCCACCAACTTCATCTGCTGGTTCCATAAAGCCAGCGATATCTAACTCTGCAATTGCTGCTAATTCCGCAGGTTTGGGCAGAATTAACTGCTGCATTTGTTTGAGGATATCGAGTTCGGCACTCATCCGCAGATTTTCTGTTTTGAGGCGTTGGTTGAGGGCAGAAATTGCCTGATTCGCTTGGGCTAGTTCGGCTGTACGTTCTTCAACTTTATCTTCTAGAGTTTGATATAGCAGAGCATTCTCCAGCGATATAGCTGCTTGGGAAGATAGAATTTTTAAGACTTCCAATCTGTCAGGAGTAAATGCACCTGGGGCGAGACTATTTTCTAAGTACAAAATGCCGATCGCTTTACCTTGGTTAATTATGGGAGTACACAATACAGATTTAGGTTGGTGCTGAATAATGTAGGGGTCGGCAGCAAAGATATTTTCAGTAGCAATATCATTAATTACCAAGGTTTCTCTGGTACGCCAAACGTAGTTAATGGCAGTGATGGGAAGATTTTGACTTTGAGAAAGGGGAATATTGGGCAAATAGCAGCGCTCGTCTAAGCATTTAGCAACAATCGATAATTTGCCAGCTCTTTCTAAGATAATAGAGCCTTTTGAGGCTCCCGCATTTTGGGTCACAATTCGGATCAAAGTTGATAGCAATTCCTCGACGTTTATTACTCCCGATATGGCTTGAGAAGCTTTAATAACTGTTGCCAAATCCAGCAGAGTGCCAATATTATTGCTAGTAGAGGTGAGGGTGCCCACTCTAGTTTGCTCGATTGTATCTCCCGCATACAAACTTGTTTTTTGTTCGAGAATCTGGCTGAGTAATTGGGGATATTTTTGTTCTAAATCATGAATTTTTGCTTGAGTTCCCCAGCGAGCATAAGCGTAGTAAGCGTCCGTTAGATAGACGCGGGCAATTTTATCTTTCCCTAATTCAAGGTAGAATTTAGCTGCCAATTCCCCTGCTAGTGCTTCTTCTTGGAGGTATTGGTTTTCTTTTGCCGTAGCAATGGCGCGATCGTACAAATCCATTGCTTCGAGCCTGTGTCCCAATACTCGTGCTATTTCTGCTGCTACTAAGTCATACTTGTGCTGAGAATTCATCGGTGCATGGAATGCCCAAGTTTGCATTTTTTCCTGATTGGCTGCAACTTGGTTCAAGTATTGTTCTTGAGCGATCGAATCAGCATGGGGATACAGTGCCACGAGGGCGAGGGAATGGTAAAAATTGTACTGGGGAACCATCATCAATGAGCCGACACCCGCGACATATTGCTCTGCTAGCTGGGCATTTTCCACAGCCCGATCGCGATCGCCAAACAAATAATTCACAACCAATTTAGCAAAATAAACCCCAAAGATGGAAGAGACATTATTTGCTGCCAGCAAAACAGGCAACATTTCATCTTCATTAAAACTCTCCCCAACTAACCGACACTTGTCCTCAGCTAATCCTTGTAAGTTTAATGTAAGTTGTCGCCAGATTTTAGTATAATAAGTCTGATATTCTTGTTTGGAATTAAGCATAAACTCGATATACTGCTCGTATTTTTGATCTACAGAGCTTAAGTCTTCACCGCTAAAAAAGCTGTAGATGCAAAGATACATAGCCGAATAGCAAGCATACTCGATATCGCCAGTTTCTAAACCGCTTTGGACTGCTGATACCAAAGACGAGATGCTCGATCGAATGGGTTCTTTCCAATGTCTCACGCAAGCATTGTACACCATCACAACTTTCGAGTGAAATTCTTGGGATGGGAATTTATCTAATACCTGCAAAGATAGTTGGCCGTATTGATAGCCTAATTCAATTTCTCCGATTACTTCACAGATTAAACTGCAACAAGCATAGGCATAACTAGCCGGTGCAGAGTTCCCATATTTGCTACAAATATGTGCCATTGTAAACACAACGGCGGGGTAAATTTCTGGACTAGCTAGATAAGCGGCAGAAGCGATCGCACATAAAATCCTCAAAGCCGCAATTTTATAAGGATCATTAATTTCGGGCAAATTAGCTAAGGCAGATATCTCTACTGTAACGGGAAGTTCTGTTTCCAAAGAAACACCCAGCATGCCCAAAGCTTGCAATCCAGTATCTACTGCCGATTTCATCTGATTTTGAGCAATATAAGACTGAATTTGCGCTTCGTAAACTCTGAATTGATCGAGGAGATTGTGCGATCGACATAGAACTATTTCCGCAAGTTGGTGCGACAAATCGAAATTGGTATTCAAATATTCGGCTTCAACCGCTTCTACATAAAGATCGATCGTCAAGTCGTATAAATTTGTCCAGCTATCCTCTGCTAGCAAATTTCTGCCGATAGTTAAATAATCCACCGCAGCAGCATAAGCTGTAGAAGTTTTAGCTTTACGTCCCGCAATTAAATTCAAGGAAGCTAGTTGATTTCTTTCGGTGCGATCGCCAATTAATCCCACTCCAACATTCAAGTGGTTGACAATATCAAATATCCGATCTTCTTTGTCATCTTCAGGGGTATTACTCAACAACAATCTGCCAATTTTTAGGTGAGTTGACTGTTTGGCCTCATCGGGAATCAAAGAATAAGAAGCTTGTTGAACGCGATCGTGCAAAAACTTGTAAGTGGGCAATTGACAATCGGCAACAGCTAATGGTGCAGACTCCCCATCATCTGCAAAAAATTTGTAAACTTCACTTTGCGGTAAAATTAGACCTTCTTGCAATGCTTTCCATAAATCAGCCGCAGTGTCTATTTGAGATTTTTCACAAACAACTGCTAAGGTTGCTAAATCAAATTGACTGCCAATACAAGCAGCTAGTTTTAAAATATTTTGAGTAGTTAGCGGCAATTTTTGCAATTGATTCGCCATAAATTCGACGACATCATCGCTGACGGTCAATTCTCTAATTTTAGTAATATCGCACTGCCAACCACCCCTTTCTCCGCCATCCAACGGGCTAAAATCGAAATATATTAACTTATCTTCATGCAGCCTTTTGAGGAATTGATTGCTAAAAAAAGGATTGCCTTTAGTTTTTTGAAAAATCAATTCGGTTAAAGAAATCGATCGATACGGCGGACAACTTAAAGCATCAGCAACTAAACGATTTAAGTCATTTTTTGAAAGTGGCGCGAGAGTAATTTGATTAATGATAGGGGCGGGTCGATCACTACTGCGATTTGGTAGATTGCGAATCTCTGATAAAGTCAACATTAATGGATGAACGCTGGAAACTTCATTATCTCGATAAGCGCCAATTAGCAGCAAATGTTGACCCTCTGATTCGCCTAGCAACAATTGCATTAGTTTCAGAGATGCTGAATCTGCCCATTGCAAATCATCTAAGAAGATCACTAAGGGGTGATTTTTGGTAGCAAAGACACGAATGAACTTTTGAAATAACAGATTGAAGCGATTTTGTGCAGGACTGGGTTCTAATTCCTGGACAGCAGGTTGCTTGCCAATCAGCAGTTCTAATTCTGGGATAACATCAATAATTACCTGAGCATTATCGCCTAAAGCGGACAAGATTTGGGCTTGCCACTGCTGAACTTGAGTAACACTTTCTGTCAGTAATTGCTGCAGGAAACTTTGCAAAGCTTGCACCCATGCTGAGAAGGGAATATCGCGCCTGAATTGGTCGAATTTCCCCTTGATAAAGTATCCCCGCTGCTGGACGATTGGCTTGTGAACTTCGTTAACCACAGCGGTTTTGCCAATCCCGGAAAAGCCTGCTACCAACATGATTTCGGTAGTAGCTGTACGGGGGAGTTTCTGAGGCTCTCGGCTGCTACTAGGGGAAACCTCCAAATCGGCGGCTGCGGAATTTTCTTGGGGACAGGCGACGCGGTGGAAGGCTGCTAATAAAGCCGAAACTTCGGTTTCTCTGCCGTAAAGTTTTTCGGGAATGACAAAGCGTTCGGAAATGTCTCTGCTGCCTAATTCAAACAGTTGAATAGTGCCATGTTCTGAGTAGTCGTTTAAGCATTTTTCTAAATCGTGTTTGATGCCACCAACTGTTTGATAGCGTGCTTCCGCTGTTTTTGCCATCAGTTTGAGCACTATGTCATTCAATACTTGGGGGATGGCAGGATTGAGGGCGATCGGGTGAATTGGCTGGCGAGCAATGTGAGAGTGAACCAATTCCATCGGCTCGGTAGATTGGAATGGCAATTGTCCTGTCAACAGTTCGTAAAAAGTTACTCCGAGCGAGTAAAAATCGGTGCGGTAGTCAATCCCACGATTCATTCTTCCAGTTTGTTCGGGAGACATATAAGCTAATGTCCCTTCTAAGATGTTGGGATTTTTAATTTCTGGATTTTCGCGAGGCAAAAGCGAGGAAATACTAAAGTCTATTATTTTAACTTCTTGAGTTTTAGGGTTAATTATAATGTTCTGCGGTTTGATATCTTTGTGAATAACTTGGCTGTTATATATTGCTTCTAAACAAGAGCTAATTTTAATGGCAATTTGTAAAAAGTTTTCTAGGCTAGTGGTAATTTTATCCTTGAGGTTCCAAGCATCAGTGGTGATGTATTCGGCTAGAGAAATTCCGCCAAAATCCTCCATCACTAAGGCAAAACCGTTACGGTATACTTCCAGACTCAAGTGTTTGACTATACCGGAATTTTCAATATTTTTGGCAATGGTGTATTGATTGCGAAACTGCACCAGTTCGCTGAAAGTGGGATACTCAGATTTGAGCAGTTTGATGACGACTGGTTGATTGTCGGATTCAGAAAAACCTCGGTAAACGAAGGTTCTGGCGCCTGAGTAGAGTTGTTCGATCGCCCGGTAGCCCGGAATTGATATCGGGGTCATAGTTACTATACTAGATGTTGAAGGAAGATGGCACAAATCGATGGAGCGATGCAATTGGGGGCAATGGTTTCAGCAATTCAGAACGTACATACCAACGCTCAGGTTGCTAAATCCTAGTCAGCTTTTAGTTCAAGCAATATAAAAAAGTTTGCGGTCATTAGTGATTAGTTTACTACAGCCGGCAAGGTTTAGGGAAGATTTGACCAAAAAACAATGATCGATCGCTAACAGAGCGCCAATCACATCAATTTTGTTAAAAACCTTTGAAGCGCTTGCTTCGTAGGAGCGATCGCCTGGTAAAGTCACATTGGGGATATTCAGGTTCCTGTTGGTTGAATTCCGTACAAATTTCTTGGTACATCGCTATTCTTTTATTGTCGGAAATAGAGTTATGAAAATTTGCGTTTGGGTTCTTGACTACTGGTGCGAATTGCGGATATAGTTCGTCTTGCTCGACTCGCGGCTGGTCGTAAAAAGCTTTGATAGCTGGTGTAGTCGAAAGATGCTGTTTCTCATTTATTTAGATACCCGAATAGATATTTAATCACTAATGGGGTAGAGCCAGCCTTTTATAAAAAATTTACCCCGATATTTTTATATAAAACACAGCCGATGATCCTAAATATCGTTTTTTAACATAGCAGTGCTGGGTGAAGAAAGCAAGAAGGAAAACAGACAGGATTTAATCCTTTTTCTTGATAACAAGCAAAGTAATGTCATCAAAAACCTTTTGTTCTCCAATAAAGTCTCGCAAATCATCAATGGTGGCTTCCTTAATTTGTTCGGCGCTCAAATGCCAGTTTTGAGAAACCACTTCACAGAGTCTTTCGATACCGTAGAATTGTTTGTGCATATTTCTAGCTTCGGGGATGCCGTCAGTATAAAGCACCACCCCGTCCCCCGGCTCTAAGTCTACTAAAACATGGCTGATCCAATCGGAAATATCCTCATCTAAGCCGAGCGGAAATCCTAAATTTATGGTGTCTATCCGCTGGATTTGACCACCTCTCCTGACCACAAGAGTTTCCTCATGTTGACCGCTGATACTAATTGTGCGATCCGCATAGTTGAGCAAAGCTAGTGTCATATTTTTGTCGGAGTTCATGCGCTGGACATTTTTATAAATAGTGCGGTTGAGAGTATCTAAAAAACGCACCGGGTTGGATTCTTGCATTTCCTGAAGAGTGCGGACAGCAGCTTGAGTCATCACCATCAAAATGCCGCTTTCCAATCCGTGTCCGGTGACATCACCAATGCAAATCGTGACAACTCCGTTAGTACAAAGTACGTCGTAGTAATCACCACCTACTTCCGAGGCTGGCTCCATAAATCCGGCAATATCTAAATCTTCAATGGCTGCAAGTTCAGCAGGTTTGGGCAGAATCAACTGCTGCATTTGTTTGAGCATATCGAGCTCGGAGCTCATGCGGAGGTTTTCCGCTTTCAGGCGCTGGTTGAGAGTGGCAATTTGTTTAGTGGCTGTAGCGAGTTCAGAGGTACGTTCTTTGACTTTATCTTCTAGCGTTTCAAAGGATTCTTGCAGTTGTCTAGCCATGCTGTTAAAGGAATTTCTTAAGGTTTCAATTTCCAAAATCAGACTGGAATCAACGTTCTGGTTGAGAGCACCACCTGCTAGATATTCTGAAGCTTTAGCAATTTGGTTCAGGGGGCGAGTAATCCAGCTAGCGGTGAAAATACCCACTCCAACAGAGACAATGAGAGCCACAATACACAGCAAAATAGTCTGCCGAGTGTGAGCATAAATTTGCGGCATAAAGTCCGCTTCAGGAACTACTACTACACTCAGCCAATTGAGGCCGTACTTGTCAGTTAGCGGAGAAACTTGGATAAATTGCCGCTCACCGTTAAACTTAAAGTCAAGTTGAACAGTTTGATGGATGTCTTCCAAACGCTTGAAGCGATCGAGCAGATAAACCACACTTTGACGCATCAGCGGGTTGCTGCTTTCCTGTGCTTTGAGCCGCTTTGTATCTTTGCCTGTTCCCACCGAAAGAGGCTGTTCTTTAACCGAAGTGGCTATTAACTCACCCTGGGGTTCAATGATAAATACTTGACCGGAATTACCCACCCTTAAGGTTTGCAGGAAGTGGCGAATTTGATCTAGTCCCATCTGGCAAGTCAGCACGCCAATTAGTTTCCCTTCGGCATCATAATAGGGTAGACTCGCATTAATTTGCAGCGTACCGTAGCCAAAATTAATATAAACTTCACTCCAAGCTGCCTGTTTCTTCTCAACAGCTACTCTGTAAAAAGGGCGCGTGCGAACATCATAATTGGGCGTGTTTTTTTCGATTGTTGTCGGGTTTCCATTATCGTCAAGGTTGTAATATATCAAGTCGCCACCCCCCGGAATCAGTTGCTGGGCAAGCTGAGGTTGTTCAAGTCCAACCAGCCGATTTACCCAACCAACACGCAGGTACTGACCTTTTTCGTTGGCAATTCCCGCGTGACCGATCGACTTAAATTGCAGAACTTGTTTCCAAAAATATGGTCTAGCTTGCTCCAAATCGTCAAAGTTCAACACCCCCAAAGGTACAGCATCCTGATTGATCTGATTCACCAGTGGCGGAGCTTCCAGATAGGTTTGGACACGTTCGTAAACTCTCGCACTCACTTCGTGCCGCAACTGACTAACAATATCGTTGACTATCTGCTCTCCGTTTCTGTAAGAGAGATAGCCAACGCAGCCAACAGCCGCCAAAATTTGGAGAACAAAGGGAACTACCAAGACATTGCGGAGACGGAATTTGCCCGCTCTGGAGACGATCGCACTTTTTTGAGAAACCATTGTTAAAAACACTCCCAGCGGGCAGTTTTTTGTTACAAGACTTGATAATGGATATATTAATAGCGACGGACAATGTTATCATATCAAAAACTCAACCAACCTCAAAAAAATCTGCGTTCATCCGCGCTCATCAGCCTGCATCAGCGGTTAAAATAAAACCATAAATCCCAACAAAAATGCAAATTACTCAATCCCTCCACAGCGCCATCCTCATCTCCAACCTGGAACAATCCCAACACTTTTACAGCACCGTACTAAAACTGCAAAAAATTGATCGAGACTTAAAATTTCCCGGAATCTGGTATCAAATTGGCGACTTCCAGCTCCACCTAATTTTAGGTGCAACAATTATCCCAGATGCCGTAGACAAGGCTAAATGGGGACGCAACCGACATCTAGCATTTTCTGTGGCCAACTTAGAGGCAGCCAAACAGCAGTTAATCGCTCACAATTGCCCGTTTCAAATGAGCGCGTCAGGTCGATCGGCATTATTTACCCAAGATCCCGACGGCAACATCATCGAACTCAGCGAGTAACAGATGAAAATCATCGCCTATTCTTACACCGAACCGCTACTGGAAGCAGCACCCGCACCGGAAAATTGGGGCCAAGAAGTCGATCGCACCTATCAAGACTTAGGAGGGCGGCAGCAACTTCAGCAACTCCTCAAAGACTGCCAAACAGAACCAATCAAATACTTATTAATTCAGCGGTTTGAAGAACTAGGCGACACATTGCAGCAAGTGTGTTCGCACCTCGCCCAACTCGAAAACCTCGGCGTCGAAATCATCGTACAAGCAGAAACAGAACCACGAAACCGCCAAAACTTGCTGCAAATCCTCGCAGAAATCCAGCGCAGCCAACACAGCCGGAGTATTCGCAAAGGACACGCGCGCAACCGCATCAAATCCCGGATGCCACCGGGTAAGGCTCCCTACGGCTATCGGCGCGGCAAAGATTGTTATACGATCGATAAAACCACCGCCCCCACCGTCAAAGACTTTTTTGAACACTTTTTAATTTACGGTTCCTTGCGAGGTTCCGTGCGGTATTTAGCCAAGAAATACAACAAAAAAATTTCTGTAAGTACCGGCCGCCGCTGGCTGACAAATCCCGCCTACCGAGGCGATTTGGAATATCAAAACGGTCAAGTAATTTCTAACACCCACGCCTCGATTATTTCCAGAGAAGAAGCCGCCCAAATAGACAGGTTACTGCGCCGCAACCGCTGCCTTTCTCCTCGCAGCGCTAGCGCCCCACGTTCCCTCGCAGGTTTAGCAATTTGTGCAGAATGCAAATCGCCCATGACAGTTGCCAAAGTCACCTCCTACCGCAAAGAAAAAGAATACCTTTATTTGCGACCGATTAACTGTCCACAACAGCCTAAATGTAGCGGCCTTTCCTACGATGAAGTATTGCAATTAACCATCGTCGGTATTTGTCGGGATTTACCCGATGCTGTTGCTGGGTTGCAAATGCCGAATATGAGTGGAATTAAAGCAGGAATTGTCGGCGCGATCGCATCGAAACAAGAAATCATAGAGCAACTTTGGGCCCTGATTGACAGCGGCATATTAGACACCGAAACGGCAGAGTTTAGAGCATACAAAATCCGCACCGAAATTGCCGAACTCCAAAGCAAATTAGCGCAACTACCCCCAGTAAATTTGCGAGAAATTGCCCAAACAGTTTCCCTGCAGCAATTTTGGCTCGATTTATCAGAATCAGAACGCAGGTTTTACTTTCGAGAATTTATCGATCGCATTGAAATCGTCCGGGAAAATACAAATTGGAAACTGCAAATTATTTTCATTTTTTAAGGATTAGCTCGACGTTCCTCCATAGCTACTAGGTTAGATGCCCGACTTCTTAAAGAAGTGGGGTATGTGGGTACTCTCTTAGTTCGGTAGGAGTGAACTGCGTTTGACAAGCATCGCTTTCAACCGCCGAATCATCTTTTTTAGCTTTTAGCCAATAGGCGATCATCTCTCCTTTTCCTTTAACCGCGATCGCACCTCTTTCCTCAAATAAATACCGATCTTTTAACAGTTCGTAAATAGCAGTAGTAACTTGAATATATCCCGGTAATCCTTGACATTCCATCCGAGAAGCAACATTAACAGTATCTCCCCACAAGTCATAGATAAATTTTTTAGTGCCAATTACGCCAGCAACTACGGGCCCTGTATGAATGCCAATCCGAATTTGAAATGGTTCGCCTCTGTCAGTTTGAAAATCAGCGATCGCTTCCTGCATATCCAAGGCCATATTCGCGATCGCTTCTACATGATCTGCCCTCGGCACAGGCAACCCCCCCGCTACCATATAAGCATCTCCAATTGTTTTAATTTTTTCCAAACCGTGTTTTTCAGTTAGTTGGTCAAACCTTGAAAAAATATGGTTCAGTACATTTACCAATTCTAGAGGTAACATTCTAGCAGCAATAGACGTAAAATCGACAATATCGGCAAAAAGAACTGTTGCTGAATCAAACCTCTGGGCAGGAGAACCCTCGCCCTTTTTCAAATTTTCAACAACCGCTGCTGGTAAAATATTCAGCAATAAATGATCTGACTTTGTTTGAGCAAGCCGTAAAGCGAGCTCCACTCCCTGCCGCTCTTTAATTTCGTTTTGCAAACGTTCGACAAGTTCTTGGTATTGCTTCGTTTGCTCTTGAAGTAACTGTTGTTGACTTTGAATTGTTAACTGATTTGCCACTCGTGCCAATACTTCTTTACCTTGAAAAGGTTTAGTAATATAGTCAACTGCTCCCACCTCAAAAGCTTTCACCTTATCTAAAACGTCATCTAAGGCGCTTAAGAAAATCACGGGAATCGAACTGGTTTGTGGTGAAGCTTTCAACTTTGCACATACCTCATATCCATTCATGTCTGGCATCATCACGTCCAGCAAAATGAGAGTCGGCGGAAACTCTTGCACTGTAGCGATCGCCCTTTGCCCGTTCAGCGCTTTACGAACCTGATACCCTTGTGTCGTCAAAATTGTAGATAAAAGCCGCACGTTATCTGGCTTATCATCAACTACTAAAATGTTTGCTTGAATTGTAGGATATTGATGGCTGTCCATGCGATCGCTCACGGTAGTTTGTTAAGAGAAAAGATATTAACACTTAAGAATTTTACCTCAAAAAAAACGAAACAGTAGAAATTCCAATTGGCTCTCCTAAAAAGTGATGGCAAGGAGACGCTATTGGGGCTGAAGGTTAGGTCTTTTTTAAATAAATTAGCCTCCTAAGTTTAGATTAGTTGAAAACTGGTATCTTCACAGCGTTGAACTGCTGACTGCGCTATATCTATAATATCGTCAAAGAGGAAATCCTGCACTAAAGTAGTTAAATATTCGGCGGCGAAAGCAAACTCACTCGGCATTTCCTCAATCAAGCTGACAATTTTATCGTCGCAACATTCATGAGCAGCATGAGATATCTTTTCTATCCACTCAAGAGGCATTTGAGCGAGTTGTGACTCGACAGATTGATTGCTAGTCCCTCCGCTAATTTCGCTTTCATTTTCTAGTGGTGCATCAACAGATTCCTCGTAAATGTAACGCACTCCTAAAAGTTCTTCCATTTTCGCAAATAATATCTTTGCCTCGAAGGGTTTACGCATGAAATCATCGCAGCCTGCTCCTAAAATAGTTTGTCGTTCCTCTTCAAAAGCGCTAGCAGTAAGAGCAACTATTACAGTTTGTTTTCCGAGAGGATGAGCTTTAATTTTTCTGGTGGCTTCATAGCCATCCATGACAGGCATCTGCATATCCATCCAGATCAGGTGTGGTTGCCAATCCTGCCATACAGCAATAGCTTCTTCACCATCTCTAGCCGATCGCACGATGAGGCCTAGTGGTGACAATAATCTCTCTATGACTAGGCAGTTATCGGCGCGATCGTCAACAACCAAAATCCGGTATTCTGGTTGATTTGGTGCTAAACTAATGACCTTTTTATGCGGTTGAAGGATTTTAATCTCGGTGGGAGTGGCAAGGCTGATTTGAATATCAAATGCAAACTTACTTCCCAAATCAGGTGTACTGCTGACAGTAATATCTCCTCCCATCATTTGTACAAATTTGCGGCTAATTGGTAAACCTAACCCAGTCCCCTGTTGAGATTTTTGACCGGTTTTTGTTTGCTCAAATGGTTCAAATAACTTATTCATCTCTTCAGGGGCAATGCCAAGGCCAGTATCTTCAATTTCAAACTGAAGGCGTAACAATTCCGGGCGAAGCTCATTCGCGTCTACACAATTACAGTCTGCCAAGCTTATGGACTGATTAAAACCAGTGCACCATCCGGGTTTTTTTTGTATAGCTGCGGTTTCAACCACTAAGTTTTCGGAATGTTCAGAACCCGCGTCGGCAAGTTTTGTTTGTGTGTCGGACAACTCTGCGGTTTCAGCCCCCAAACTTTCTTCTACCTTCTTTTTCACTCGCAAAGTAATGCTACCCCTCTCTGTAAACTTGATCGCATTTCCTACAAGATTAATCAAAATTTGCCGCAATTTACCTTCGTCTCCACTAACAAAGTCCGGTACGCCGTCACCCACTTCCAAATTTAGCTGCAATTTCTTAGATTTAGCTTTTAATCGAAACATTTCTTCTAAGGTTTTTAGCAAGCGCATTAAATTAAAACTGCTTTCATTAAGCTGACTTCGGCCCGCTTCAATTTTGGACATTTCCAAAATGTCATTAATTAGCGAAAGCAAGTGTTCGCCGGCGCGATTAATAATTTCTAGGTGCTGCTGGTGTTGATTGTTTAAAGATGAATCGCGCACCATCACCTGACTAAATCCGAGAATGGCATTTAGGGGAGTCCGCAATTCGTGGCTCATAGAAGAAAGGAATTCGCTCTTGGCGCGGTTAGCTGTATCAGCAGCTACGACAGCTTTTTGTAATGCTGTTTCTGCTAATTTACGTTCGGCAATTTCTGTTTTGGCTTGTTCAAAAAGGGTGCATTGCTGAATTGCAATTGCTAGCTGCACGGAAATTTGCTTGAGAGATTCTATCTCAGAAGAGTTCCAATGCCTGTGACTGCGGCAGTGATGAGCAATGAGTAGCCCCCATAGTTTTTCACCTTGCAAAAGGGGAACCACGAGGTTAGCTTTAACTTCCAACTCGCTCAGTAAATTAACGTGGCACTCTGAAATACCTGCTGTATAAATATTGTCGATCGCGCGAATGTGTCCCTGTGCGTAAGCAGAAATGTAGCCTTCTCGAAAGCAAGGGTCATTAATGTCAATGCCCAAAATCGGCATTGTATCGGCTGCTACCGACTCGACGGCTACCAATCCACTCCAATCAGGGTTAAAGCGGTAAATAATAGTCCTGTCTGTTGACAAAAACTGGCGGACTTCTTCCACAGCCATTGTCAGCACTTCTTCTAGGTTAAGAGAGGAACGAATTCGCTCTTGAATAGCATTCACGAGCCGCTCCCTTTTTACTTGTTGCTGCAAGGCTCTTTCCGCCTGTTTGCGAGCAGTAATATCTACTCCATAACCAACGCACTCCACAGGTATGCCAGCAGCATCTTTGACTAACTTAACCTCATCGTATATCCAGCGATAACTACCGTCTTTGTGCCGTTCGCGGTATTCGTAGGAAATCGATTCTTTTTCCAATATCTGAGCGTATGAAGTAGCAACAAGTTCTCGATCGTCTGGGTGAATGAGGCTATGCCAATCAAGAGAACCATCAATAAATTCTCTGGCTTCGTAACCAATCATTGAAACAATATTATCGCTGACAAATGTTACATCAAAAATTCCCCCTAATTTGCAGCTAAAAATCACCGCCGGAGTAGTCGCTAGCAAATATTGCAAGCGTTCGGTGACAGAACGCAATGTTAACTCGGCTTGCTTGCGATCGCGAGCTTCCATTGCTAAAGCTGTCATCTGTGACAAATAGCTAGCGAAGCTTTGTTCGTCGAGCGTCCACTTCCTCGGCGTGCCCTGACGTTCCAAACAAATTACACCCGCAAATCGTCCTTGATGGGTAATAGGAACATCTAGCATTGATGAGATGTTTAAAGGAATCAAATAAGATTCTCTAAATTCTTGGGTGCGCGGATCGGTTTTGGCATCAACCGCTGCGATCGCCTGTTCTGTCTTCAAAGCTTGGAAATAGCTAGGATAGTCAGCCACTTTCAGTTCTGCACCCTCACTGTGTTGATTTGCCGTCAGTTCGTAAAGATCGGCACAGCAGAGTGCTGATTTATCTTCTTTATAAAACCAAACGCTTCCCCGATCGACATCCAGGGTACGGGTTGCCATTTGCGTAATCTCTCTCAACGCCTCGGCGATATTTCCCTCGTAGATACTAGAATTTTTTGCTAATTCTAGCAAGCCATTTTGTTGTTCTGTTAATCTAGTTTCTCGTTCTCGCAAAGCGGATTCAGCGGCTATTTTATCTTTAATTTCTGCTTCTAAATAACCGTTGATTTTTCTCAACTGTACGGTGCGTTCTTGAACTTTAATTTCTAAGTCATCATAAGCGTGGCGCAAAGCTAATTCAGCCTCTTCACGCACCGCAATCTCAGTCTGCAACTTGCAATTTATTGCCTCTAATTCTTGGGGGGTTTTTAAGGACAAAAACTGGGGCAATAGTGTTACCATCGAGGCGGCGGTGTAGCAGGAAACCAGTGCAGTAATTCCTTTTTCAATCCCCGACAGCCAATAAGCGGAATGCCACAACGTCCAAATGTCTAGCAAGTGACCCGTGCCACACAGAATAATAAATGCACCAAATAAACCAAATATTCCTAAAAAAGGAACATCGCGGCGCTTGAAGATAAAATAAATTAGCATCGCCGGAATTGAATAGTAGGCGATCGCGATTAAAAAGTCCCCAGTTACGTGCAGCCACACTAAAGGCGTTTGCCAAAGATAGCAATGACCGTGAGGCATATACTGAGTTGGGGAAAAGATATTTTTGAGTGCTTCCCACATAATAGTTGTTATTGGCAGATAAGATGGATTTGATGATGCCTAAGTTAGGCAAAAAAATAAAATAAGCCGAAAATTGTAGCTGGATTCAGCATTATTTATTAACGCCTAAACCCCGCTTGTTCATAACAGCTTGCTTGTGCAGATGGTGGCGCTCGCCAAATTGCGAGCGCAAAGGAATTTCAATAATAAACTCCGTACCTCTCCCAACCTCGGAAGTGCAGCGCAAATAACCTTCATGGGCTTGAATAATCTGATAAGAAATCGCCAAACCCAGCCCGGTACCAGCACCGATAGGTTTCGTTGTATAAAATGGATCGTAAATTTTAGCGATCGCATCATAATCTATGCCAGTGCCATTATCCGCAATGTGAATCTGCACCCACTTGCCATCAACTAAAAGGGTGCGGAGGCGAATTTTTAGCAGTGGGCAATAGGTGTTTTGTAAGTTGTCAGATAAATTATTTTCCCAATAGCCGTTGGTCGAATATCCCTCCTGTACAATCTGTTCTAAAGCATCAATAGCATTTGAACAAATATTCATAAATACTTGGTTAAGCTGCCCAGCGTAGCATTGCAATGCTGGCACATCTCCATACTCTTTAATCACTTGGATAGGTGGACGGTTTGGTTGTTCTTTCAAGCGGTGCTGCAAAATCATTAAAGTGCTATCGAGCCCTTCATGGATATTTACTTTTTTCATTTCGGCTTCGTCTAACCGGGAGAAAGTTCGTAAAGACTTAACAATTTCCCTAATTCGCTCTGCGCCAATTTGGATCGAACGAAAAAGTTTTTGCAGGTCTTCTAAAATAAAACCTAAATCAATTCTGTTAATCTTGTCTACAATTTCCGGTGCAGGAGTGGGGTAATAAACTTGATAAGCCTTAATCAATTCCAAAATATCTTTAATGTATTCCTCAGCCGGAATCAGATTGCCATAAATGAAGTTAACAGGGTTATTTATTTCGTGGGCAACCCCAGCTACCATTTGCCCCAAAGACGACATTTTTTCAGTTTGCACGAGTTGAGCTTGAGCGCCTTTAAGTTGTTGCAGAGCGTTCTCTAAATGCTGAGTTTGTTCTAGCAGTTTAGCTTCCGAGTGCCGCAATGAATTTTCCGCCAAAGAGCGATCGCGATTTTCCTGTTGCAAACGTTCATTAGCAACTTCTAAAGCGATCGTCCTCTCAATAACCCGTTTTTCCAATTCTAGCATTAATTCCGAGAGTGCTTCTTGAGCTTGTTTGCGATCGCCAATCTCCTTTTGTAAAGCCCTATTTGCCACCGCCAATTGAGCGGGACTGGGAATCGCCAAGATTTTTGGGATTAGTTCCACCAGCACTGCTGCTGTACATAGCGAAATCAGCGCAGTAATCCCTTTAAGAAAACCAGAGAACCAATAATTAGGATGCCACAGCGTCCATATTTCCATAATATGGGTAATCCCGCAGCAGATAATAAAAGAGCCAAACAGCATGAAAACCCAGTCAAAAGGCACGTCTTGCCGCTTTTTGACAATATAAATCAGCGTGAGCGGTATCAAAAAATAAGCGACGGCTATCAAACCATCGGACAAAACGTGTAGCCCCACCAATCCAGGCTTCCACAAGTAGCAATGGCCGTGAGGAATAAAATAATTTGGAAACATTTTATGAACCATTTGCCTCAAACAACTCGGTTATTTGCTAATATTTTTTAGAGGTGGTTACAGGAGTATTAAAAAAAATGCTAGCCCCCCAATAATAATTAGAGTTTGGGACTTAACACTTGTGAGCAGTAAATGCAGCGAGCTGAAACTACTGTTAATTAACTTAACATCAATCGACTAAGCTTTAGCAAAGTCAACTGTCACATTTTTAATTCTGCCTTCACTATCAACTGTGACACCGACATGACATTTTGGCCAACGATCAAGAAAAACTGAGCACAGATTCCTTTCCAGTAGGAGCGCCAGCGCCCATTGAAATTAGGTTATAGCACTCAGCGATCGGTCAGGCAACGGGGAAATCACCAGATTTAACGGATGTCACGAATTTAACTTAACGAAGAGAACCATTCTCAAAAACCTGTAGAGATGGGTTCACTCTTGTACCCTTGAAGAGTGCAGACAGGTTAAATACACCCGCCCCCACCGCGCGAGGGAATTCTTGATTATTGATAGTGATACTCTTCGGGAGAGATTTAACCGATGTGACCAATTACCCCATGAAAAATGTCGCGACAGGAGCGTGTGGCAATCCAATAGGCGATCGCTCTCAGCTTTACAGTCAATTATAAGTGATAATATCAACGATACACTGACGGGATAATTGCAAATTATGACGATAGATGAGGTACTACAGCTAACTCGTGTCCGATTACAAAAAGATTTATATCCCGTACAAGAAATCATACTCCGCCAAGTTTGGGAAGGAAAGACTTATACAAGTATCGCATCTGCCTCTCATTACGGAGAGCATTACCTGAGAAACATCGCCTCATCCTTGTGGCAATCTCTCTCTCAAATCTTGCAGACATCTATTAGTAAATCAAATTTTCGCTCTTGTGTAGAATCACGTTCCCTGACCACAGAGGAACGAGAATTAATTGAAGCATTCACCCGCAGCCAATGCCTAGCCACACCTTTAGAATTTCCCGGATCTCCCGTGCCCCTCGGTTCGCCATTTTATATCCATCACCCGCTAATTGAAGAACTCGCCTATCGAGAGATTGCCAAACCAGGAAGTGTGCTGCGGATTAAAGCTCCCAGGAAGATGGGAAAAAGTTCCCTTCTGCTACGCATTTTAGAGCGCGCGACTTCTCTTGACTATCGAACTGTAAGTTTAGATTTTCAGCAAGCCGAGGAAGCTGTCTTAGCCAATATCGATAAATTTTTACGCTGGTTTTGTGCCAACATCAGCCGTCACCTAGAATTACCACCTCTATTAGATGATTATTGGGATGAAGACATGGGTAGCAAAGTAAGCTGCACTATCTATTTGCAACAATATATATTAGCACAAATAAGTACCCCTCTTGTGTTAGCTTTAAATGAAGTAAATAGAATTTTTGAGTATCCCAAAATTGCCAGAGAATTTTTGCCGCTGCTGCGAAGCTGGCATGAAGAAGCAAAGCGGATTGAAACTTTGGGAAAACTGCGGTTAATCGTTCTTCACTCCACAGAAATTTATATTCCTTTAAAGCTCACTGAATCGCCTTTTAATGTCGGTTTACCGCTGCAATTGCCCTATTTTACAGAAGAGCAGATACTTGCTTTAGCGCAGCGTCACGGACTAGATTGGACAGAGGGTTCCGATGCCGATCGACTGATGGCAATGGTGGGGGGACATCCTTATCTGGTGCGGCTCGCTCTTTACCACCTCTGTCAAAACAGTGTCAGGCTAGATCAGCTACTACAAGAAGCTCCGACAATAGCGGGAATTTATAAAGATTACTTGCGGAGTTTTTGGGCAACATTGCAAGAGTATCCCGAACTTGCGGTTGCACTTAAACAAGTGGTAAAATCGGAACACGGAGTGGAATTAGATCCGATAGTAGCTTCTAAATTATTTAGTATGGGCCTGCTTCATATCGATAACAACCGCTGTACGCTAAGCTGCGAGTTGTACCGCCTCTATTTTGGTTCGCACCACTTTGTTTAGTTATTGCCCCACCTGAAAAATCTGTTCTGCCGTTAAGTTGAAATCGGGGAAAGCAAGCGATCGCACCACATCCTAAACCAACTTTTTTGATGCTAAAAGCTCTATTTCAAATTATCCCATAAACGGCATGACTCAGGTAACATACCAAATTGGTGGCAGTCTCGCCAGTGATGCGCCTACATACGTAGTGCGGCAAGCAGATTCCGAACTTTATGAAGCCTTAAAAGCTGGCGAATTTTGTTACGTCCTTAACTCCCGGCAAATGGGCAAATCTTCTCTCTTAGTCCGCACCCTGCACCGACTGCAAGCAGAAGGTTTTCAATGCAGCACGATCGACATGACCCGTATTGGCAGTGAAAATATCACTCCTTTACAGTGGTATAAAGGCATGATTGGGGAACTGTGGCGCGGCTTCAATCTTTTAGGGCAAGTTAACTTAAAAACCTGGTGGCGTGATGAAGAAGATGTATCATTTCTGCAAAGATTGAGTCATTTTATTGAAGATATTTTGTTAGTCAAGTTTTTTGACCAACAAATCATTATATTTATTGATGAAATTGACAGTGTTCTCAGTCTAGATTTCCCTGTCGATGATTTTTTTGCCCTAATTCGCTTTTGCTATAATCAACGCTCAATTAATCCAGAATATAATCGCATTACTTTTGCAATATTTGGAGTAGCAACACCTAGCGATTTAATTGCTGATAAAAAACGAACTCCTTTTAATATTGGTAGAGCGATACATTTACGAGGTTTTGAACTAGAAGAAGCCCAGCCATTAGCCGCGGGATTGGCAAGTGGAGTCAATAATTATCAAGCTATTCTCAAACAGATATTGGCTTGGACTTCTGGGCAGCCATTCCTGACGCAAAAGCTGTGCTATTTAGCCTACATAGCAACTCAAAGTACACCGCAAAAAGTGGTAACAATTCCAGCAGGAACAGAAGAGGCTTGGGTAGAGCATTTAGTGCGACAAAATATCATTAATAAATGGGAATCTCAGGATGAGCCGGAGCATTTAAAAACCATAAAGGATCGGATTATTCGCAACGAACAACGCGCGGGCAGATTACTCGGCATCTACCAGCAAATTTTACAATATAATCCCCCCTTAACCAGCGGTTCTGTTTCATTGTGGGACTTTGAAGAGGACTCTATGGGCAGTACCCCCGTGCCTGATCCAAATCTTTATAGGGCAACTACAGGGGAATTGCCCCTACAAGCAAATGAAATATTTCTACCTTTGAGCAAAAGAGCGGGAGGAGTATCAACTGATGACTCACCAGAACAAATTGAACTATTATTATCGGGATTAGTTGTCAAAAATAATGGTTATTTACAGGTGAGAAACAGGGTTTATGCTGAAGTTTTTAACCTCGAATGGGTAGACAAGCAATTAGGGCAACTGCGCCCCTACTCGCAAACCTTCGATGCTTGGGTTGCTTCACAACAAACAGATTTTTCCCGACTTTTGCGGGGACAAGCCTTAAAAGATGGTCAAATCTGGGCGCAGGAAAAAAGCTTGAGTAACCTAGACTATCAGTTCTTAGCTGCTAGTGCCGAACTAGATAGGCGAGAAGTTCAACAAGCTTTAGAAGCAGAACGCACCAAAGAAGTGGAAGCGCGGCTGGCAGAGGAACAAATGCGATTAATTCAAGAAAAAAAAGCAGCGAAACGACAGAGGCGCTTACTATTTTCTGTTAGTATTGCACTGCTGCTTGCCGGTGCTTTAGGAGTAACAAGTTATTTTCAGTATCGCCGAGCCGTTATTAGTGAGCGCGAAGCTCGGATGAGTGAAATTGAAGCGCTGGTTTCTTCCTCGGAGGGACTGTTTGCCTCTAATCGCCGATTGGATGCACTAATAGAAGCAATTAAAGCTAAGCGCCGACTACAAAACTTAGGCAATAAAGATAAAAACCTTGAAGATCAAGTGATAAATGTATTGCGTCAAGCGGTTTATGAAGGGGTTGAATACAACCGTTTATCGGGACATAAAATGGCAGCTTTAGGAATTGACATTAGTCCAGACAGTAAGTTTATTGCCTCCACAAGTGTGGATAAAACTATTAAACTTTGGGGTCGGGACGGAACGGAAATAGCAACAATTAAAGGTCATCAGGCGATCGTTCGGTCTGTAAAATTTAGCCCGGACGGTCAGTTTATTGCTTCTGGAAGTGATGATGGAACTGTAAAACTTTGGCAGCGAAACGGCACTTTGTTGAAAACTTTTCAGGGTCATAGTGCTGGTATCTGGACAGTGGCGTTTAGTCCCGACGGTCAAACAATTGCCTCTGCCAGCATGGACAAAACGGTGAAACTCTGGAATAAAGACGGCAAACTGTTAAGAACTCTCCAGGGTCATACTGCTGGGGTACCCTCAGTGGCTTTCAGTCCAGACGGTCAGACTATTGTTACGGCAAGTGGAGACAAAACGGTGAAACTCTGGAACAAAGACGGCAAACTGTTAAGAACTCTCCGGGGTCATACTTCTGTGGTATCTGCAGCAGCGTTTAGTCCAGACGGTCAGATTGTGGCTTCAGCAAGTGGAGACAAAACGGTGAAACTCTGGAACAAAAACGGTACTTTGCTTAGAACGCTTGAAGGTCATTCTGCTGTAGTCTCCGAAGTTGTTTTCAGTCCAGATGGTCAGACTCTTGCTTCTGCAAGTCGCGATCAAACTGTAAAACTCTGGAATCTTGACGGAACAGAATGGACGACATTGAGAGGTCACAGTGCCTCGATTTGGGGGATAGCTTGGAGCCCAGACGGCAGTTTTATTGCTTCGGCGGGTGCAGAAAATACGGTGCGGCTGTGGCAGAGTCAAAACCTATTCGGGACGATGATTACTGCACATAAAGCCGGGATTTGGGCGATCGCACTGAGTTCGGATAGTTCTACAATTGCTACAGGCAGCGAGGATGGCACGACTAAGCTTTGGAGTCGGCAAGGCAAATTGTTGAGGACTTTCACTGTAGAAAACGCTGCGATTTATGCTGTTGCCCTGAGTGGCGATGGCAAGTTAATTGCTTCTGGCAGAATTGATAATAAGGTGAATATCGGGACTCGAAACGGAAAAGCGATCGCAACTTTGGTAGGTCATAACACTACGGTTTTTGCATTGGCTTTCAGTCCTGACGGTCAAATTCTTGCTTCTGGAAGTCAAGATAATACTATCAAGCTTTGGCGGCCCGATGGTACTTTATTGCATACTATGACAGGACATCATGCTCCTATTTGGCAGGTGGTATTTAGCCCTGACGGTCAGCTAATTGCCTCGGCAGGAGGGGATGGTTCTGTGAAGCTGTGGAAGCTTGATGGTACTTTAGTGAGAACTTTTCAAGGTCATACTGCTGCTGTGTGGAAGGTGGCATTTAGCCCTGACGGTAAATTTCTGGCTTCTGGCAGCGGGGACAATACGATTAAGCTTTGGACTGTGGATGGTAAGTTACTGAGAACTCTGGAAGGTCATCTGGCCGCGGTATGGGGGGTGGCGTTTAGCCCGGATGGTAATATTATTGCTTCTGGTAGTGTAGACAATACGCTGAAGTTTTGGAAGCTTGACGGTACCCAATTAACGACGCTCAGAGGTAACTCTGCGGCGATTCGGGGGGTAGCGTATAGTGGGGATGGGTCATTTGTGGCTTCTGTGAGTGAGGATAATACGCTGATTTTGTGGGATGTGGAGCGAGTTTTGAAAGTGGATTTGTTGGCTGATGGTTGCGATCGCGTGCGAGATTACTTGCGAACAAATGCCGATGTGAAGGAGGAGGATAGACATTTGTGCGATCGAGTGGGCGATCGCTAAATTATCCGAAACAATTAACTATCAATTATGAAAGATTATTCTTACCAAATTGGTGGCAGTCTCACAACTGATGCGCCTACATACGTCGAACGACAAGCAGATATCGAACTTTATCAAGCCTTAAAACTCGGCGAGTTTTGCTACGTCCTCAACTCCCGACAGATGGGCAAATCTTCCCTTCTCGTTCGCACCCTGCACCGACTGCAAGCAGAAGGATTTCAATGCAGCGCGATCGACATGACCCGCATCGGTAGCGAAAACATTACTCCTTTACAGTGGTATAAAGGAATCGTTGGGGATTTGTGGCGCAGTTTCCATCTTGTAGGAAAAGTTAATTTAAAAACCTGGTGGCAAGAACAAGAAGAAGTTTCTCTCCTGCAAAGATTGAGTCAATTTATTGAAGAGATATTATTAGTAAAATTTCCGAATGAGCGAATTTTTATATTTGTCGATGAGATTGATAGTATTTTAAGCTTAGATTTTGCCGTCGATGACTTTTTTGCCTTGATTCGTTATTGCTACAACCAACGAGCCATTAATCCCGCATACAACCGAATTACCTTCGCGATTTTCGGAGTAGCTGCACCCAGCGATTTAATCGCCGATAAAAATCGGACACCTTTTAATATCGGAAAAGCAGTAGATTTGCACGGTTTTTCCTGGGAAGAAGCCTCTCCTCTAACTCAAGGGTTAGAGAGTGTAGTTAGTAATGCCGAGGCAATTATCAAATCAATATTAGCTTGGACTTCTGGGCAACCATTTCTGAGCCAAAAGCTGTGTCAATTGATAGTAAGAGCGACGCGAGAATCTCACAGTGACGTGCTGATAATTCCACCGGGAACTGAAGGATTTTTTGTGGAATCGGTCGTGCGATCGCACATCATCCAGAATTGGGAATCTCAAGATGAACCAGAGCATTTAAAGACGATCCGCGATCGCATCCTGAGAAATGAGCAACGTGCTGGCAGACTACTAGGCATCTATCAAAAAATCTTACAAGGAGTGGAAGTACCCACCGATGACTCGCGAGAACAAGTAGAACTATTGCTGTCTGGTTTGGTAGTAAAATACCAGGGTTTTTTACAGGTAAGAAACCAGATTTATCAAGAAGTATTTAACACAAAATGGGTAGAAAAAAATCTCGCTTCCTTGCGTCCATACTCTCAAGCCTTTGATGCTTGGATAACTTCCAAGCAGACAGATAAATCCCGACTGTTGCGCGGACAGGCATTGAAAAATGCTCAAGCTTGGGCCCAGGGTAAAAGTTTGAGTGACTTAGATTATCAGTTTTTAGGCGCTTCTGAAGAATTAGACCGAAGAGAAATGCAGGTAGGATTGGAAGCAGAACGGGCTAAAGAAATTCAAGCCCGACTAACAGAAGAACAAAAAAGACTAGCTGTAGAGAAAAAAAGTTCTAAGCGGCAAAAAATTTTGCTATTGGTAGTAACTATAGCATTAATTATCGCCTGTGGATTGGGGGTAGCGGTGTATTTTCAGTATCGGCAAACTGCTGTCAGTGAGATCAAAGCGATCGCCAAATCTTCCGAAGCCTTATTCGCCTCAAATCAAAAATTAGACGCATTCATAGAGGCAATCAGAGGAAAGCGACAACTGCAAAAATTAGGTGGTGTAGAACCAGAGAGCGAACGCTCAGTTAAAGAAGCTCTCCATCAAGCTGTTTATGGAGCAGTTGACTATAATCATTTATCGGGGCATGACAATGTGGTGAACGATGTAACCTTCAGCCCTGATGGGGAACTCATAGCCTCAGCTTCTGCCGATAAAACGATCGATCTTTGGGAAAAAGACGGTACAAGACTAGGAACGCTTCAAGGGCACAACAATGCAGTTTGGGGAGTCGTATTTAACCCCAGAGGGGATTTAATTGCTTCGGGTTCGGCGGATAAAACAGTTAAACTTTGGCGTAAAAACAGTACAAAATCAACCAAGGTCAAGCCGAATTATACCTTATGGCAGACCTTAAAAGGACATACCAATAATATTTCACAAGTTGCGATCGCTCCTAACAATCAAACTATTGCTTCCGCTTCTAAAGATAAAACCATTAAACTCTGGAGTACAGACGGCAAACTGCACAGAACTCTCACCGGACATACAGATGAAGTTAACAGCGTTGCCTTTAGCCCGGACAGTCAAACTATTGCATCTGCGTCTAAAGATAAAACAGTTAAACTCTGGAATGCAGACGGTAAACTGATCCGAACCCTCACCGGACATACGGATAGAGTTATGAATGTTGCCTTTAGCCCTTCAGAATATCTCATTGCCTCGGCGAGTGCCGATAAAACAGTCAAACTTTGGAAGCTTGACGGCACTCTGGTAAAAACCCTAACTGGACACAGCGATGCCGTGACCAAAATCGCTTTTAACCCTCAAGGTGCTTTGCTTGCCTCGGCAAGTCTAGACAGAACAGTCAAACTGTGGCAGCTTGACGGGACTCTGGTAAAAACCCTGCTAGTCGCGAAGGATGTCGTCTCTGGATTGGCGTGGAGTCCTGACGGGCAAATCTTTGCCTCATCCAGTTGGGATGGCCCGATCGCACTCTGGAAGCTTGATGACAGTTTGCTCAAGACTCTTAACGGACATCAAGCATCAATTTACACCATAAAATTTAGCCCTGATGGTAAGACAATTGCCACCGCCAGTCGTGATAATACTGTTAAACTTTGGCGGCTTGATGGTAGTTTAATTCGTACTTTCCCCAAACAAGCTGATAAAGTTTTCGGAGTAGATTTCAGCCCAAACGGAGACACTATTGCTACAGGGGGTTATGACAGCACTGTTCGATTGTGGCGACTAGATGGAACCTTAATCAAGACTTTTACTGGACATCAAGGTAGAGTTTTCGCGGTTGATTTCCATCCAGATGGACAGTCACTCGCCTCGGTGGGTGAGGACAAAACGGTTAAAGTTTGGAGGATTGACGGCACCCAATTGGCAACTCTCAAAGGACATACCGATTACATTAACGGAGTGGCCTTTAGTCCCGATGGCAAGCTCATTGCCTCTGGTAGTGTGGACGGCACTATCAAACTTTGGCAGTGGGATAATGCGATCGCCTCTGGAAAGCCCAACTACAAGCTTCTACATACTTTAACAAGCCATCGCGGCCAGGTACCTGGAGTGGCATTTAGCCCTGATGGAAAGACTCTCGCTTCAGCAGGTATGGATAGAATGGTGAGGCTTTGGCGACGCGACGGTACAGAAATCAGAGCCTTAAAGGGACACAAAAATGCGGTGTTCTCAGTGGCATTTAGCCCGGATGGTAAGACTCTCGCTTCAGCAAGTTTTGACGGCACTGTTAAACTTTGGAGCTACGATGGTAAAGAGCTTCAAACCTTAAAAGGACACGGGGATGGGGTGTTCGGAGTGACATTTAGCCCTGATGGGAAGTTCATCGCCTCAGCAAGTCAGGATACCACAGCAATTGTGTGGAATTTAGAGCGAATTTTCCAGCTCGATTTTCTCCAGTATGGATGCGACTGGGTGCGGGATTATTTGCGGACGAATGCCGATGTGAAGGAGGAGGATAGACATTTGTGCGATCGTATTAAAACGGAATAATCTCAAGTCCGCTTTATTAGGAATAATAGATTAATAGGTGTGGGCTAGAGCATCATAAGATTAGAGGATATTTATCATGCTTGGCTACTTTTTAGTGAAATATACTATAATACTAAATCCGGCTTAACTACTCCCTTTATCTCTCAGTCTGCAGAGGCGGACTTCGTTTTTGTAGGGGCAATCCCCCCGTGGTTGCCCTGGTTTCAACCGCCGAAGGATACGCAGAATGATCGAGGGTAGAGACAAACCGGATTTAGTATAATAACTACAGAGTAATGAAATCGCTAGCGGTGAGAATACCGGGGGTAATATTGTTAAGCTTCGCCAACAATTGATTGGTGTCCGTCACAGTAATCAAAGTTTGATTGTTGCTGGAAGTAATACTGAGTTGATTAAAACTCAAATCAGGATTCAACCCAATTAAATCCTCTCCCCTGCGGAAATCATTAATGATGTCGCTACCCGAACTTTGATTGAGGAAAAACACATCATTTCCCGAACCTCCAGTCAAAGTATCGTCCCCAACATCCCCGGAAAGGAAATCGGCACCGCTGCCACCGCTGAGAATATCATTACCTTTGCCGCCGTACAGGGTATCGTTACCGATGTCGCCACAGAGCACATCGTTTTCATTGCCACCCAACAGCAAGTCGTTGCCCTCACCGCCATCGAGACTGTCGTTTTCTTTGCCGCCGTAAAGCGTGTCATTTTCCAATAAGCCAAAAATCAGGTCTGCACCTTCATTGCCAAAGGCAATATCGTTGCCGTTTCCAGCATTAATTGTGTCATTTCCTAAGTTGCCTAAAATGTCGTCGTCCCCATCTTCACCCAGCAAGATATCGTCATCTTTACCGCCAAAAATGCTGTCGTTACCAACGCCGCCGGCAACTGTATCATTGCCGATATCTCCCCTCAAAAAGTCGTCGCCCTCACCACCAACAACAGTGTCATTATCTTTGCCAGCGTAGATGGTATCGTTGCCAGCGCTGCCAGAGATGAAATCGCTGCCTTCATTGCCAAAAATTGAGTCGTTATCTGCGCCGCCGTCAATGTTGTCATTGCCGGCCATGCCGTAAAGAATATCGTTGCCGGCTTGTCCGTTAATTGACTCGTTGATGACACCGCCCATGATGAAGTCGGTAGTGTCGCCGCCGTTGATAGTTTGTTGGACGGGGTTGGGGGTAATGGTGGCAGGATCTAGTTGCGGGGCGTTGAGGCTATCGAGTAGGCAATCATCTGCCGCCGGAGTTGGCGTCGGCGTCGGAGTTGGTGGGGGAGTTGGTGTGGGAGTGGGTTCGGGTGTGGGAGTCGGAGTCGGTTCCGGTGTGGGAGTCGGAGTCGGTTCCGGTGTGGGAGTCGGTTCGGGAGTCGGTGTGGGAGTGGGAGTGGGAGTGGGAGTGGGAGTCGGTGTGGGAGTCGGTGTGGGAGTGGGAGTGGGAGTCGGTGTGGGAGTCGGTGTGGGAGTCGGTGTGGGAGTCGGTGTGGGAGTCGGAGTCTCAGTGGGAGTGGGAGTCGGAGTTGGAGTCGGCGTGACTGTAGGGTTAAATTCATAAGCGCCAATATCAACGATCGCACTTCCGTTATTATCACCATCTTGAGGGCGACTCACACCGCGCTGATCAGCAGCCGGCGCGCCCGCACCAGTACCCGTATCAATTGCCGGACTTCCTGTTAGCAGCGGCCGCACTAAAGCGCCGTTAATATTTGCCAAAGGGCCGAGTAAAGGGTCTGCGATCGTCACATTTGCCGTAACATTACTATCATTAGGATCTCCCACGGTCAGTTTAGCGGGAAATTGAATATTGTTTCCCCCATCGATTAGCTGCCGTCCAGTGTGCTGCCTCGTTTTAAAAGGATTACTTGCCGTATTCCTATCAAAAATCGAATTCTTGACAGTAATTGGCGATTTCACAGGATCGTTAAAAGTAGCAATACCTCCCGAAAATTCAGCGGTATTTTGAGCAAAAGTCGAATTTACGATGTTAGTCGAAAAGGAATCTCTGTTAGCGACAAGCATTCCTCCGCCCTGCTTAGCAGCGCTGTTGCCGGAAAATGTACTGTTAACAATGCTGATATTTCCATTCCCTCCTGCCCACAAACCGCCCCCATTATCTTCAGCTTGGTTATTAGCAAAAGTGGAGTTTGTTACAGTAAGATCCACATTGCCGTGACGAATTGCGCCTCCCGAACCTCCAACTCCTGCTAGATCCTTAACAGCTTTATTGTTAATAAAAGTGCTATTTTCCAAAACCACTTTATCTTGCAAATAACCAAACAAAAAGGCTGCGCCTCCTTCTCTCGCTCCGATATTGCCATCAAAAACGCTGTTGCGAATAGCAATAATTCCGGCAACGGGGCCGGGGGTTGCATTCGGCCCCGAAGCATTAGCGCCATCGACGTAAACTGCCCCGCCAACGCCTTTATCTGTCACGTTGCCGGTGAATTTAGAGTTTTCGATCGTCATGCTGCCCAACAGGTTATTAACAGCACCGCCGTAGCTGCCTTTGTTGTTGGTAAATTCGCTATCTCTGATAGTCAGAACACCGCCGCTTTTAGTGGCGATCGCGCCGCCCCCCCGTTCGGTATTGTTAGCTAGTGAACCATCATTGCCGCTAAACTTGCTGTTAATGACAGTCGTCGTGCTGCGGAAACCCGTGTAAATGCCGCCACCGAAACCGGCAACATTATTATTGACTTGGCAATTTTCTAAAGTTAAAGTGCTGCTACCTCCAGTTTTAATGCCACCTCCGCTGCTAGTTGTCTCATTATTCGGATCGGTTCCAGAAACTTTGCCGTTGGCAACAATCAGGTTTTTTAGAGTAACATTTGTTAAACCTTCTGTGAGGATAACCCGCGAAGTATTGTTGCCACTGATGGTTAAATTGGCTGCACCAACTGCATCAATTGTCAAGTTTTTGTTGATGACAAGTTGACCAGAAGTGAGGGTAATTGTTTGGCTGGCAAGTGTGGAGGCAAATTGAATGGTATCGCCGGCTGCTGCAGAGGCGATCGCATTTCTCAAGGAACCCGGCCCGCTATCATTATTGTTGGTAACGGTAATAGTTGCTAAAGTCCCTTGATACTCCGCCATTGCTTCTGGAGTCAAGGCTAGCGGTGCTTCAATATCACCCTTGGCAAACTCCAAATTCCAGTTACCACCGCGGCCAGTGCGATCGCTAGATGCCGCAATATCAGCCCCGGTTAACTCGCCCAGGCGATCGACAAAATCGCTTCCCGAACCCGCCGCAACATCGCAACCGTAAAGCACAATATCTGCTTGGTCGCTTAGCGCATTTCGCCACCCTTGCAACTGGCTTTCATATTGTGATAAATTATCCGAAGTCAGCGTTGCAGAACCTAGCTGCAGGCTGCCAGAATTGCCGTGAGAAAAAACGTGAACTTGGTCTACAGTTTCCCCCGCAGCAGAAATTGTTTGCAGTTTCGCAGTAATTTGCTCGACTCCGTTACCATTTTTATCTAAAATGATAATCTCTGCACCGGGAAGCACGCCATCGGCAAGAGTTTGATAGTCATCTAAGTCGGAATCAATGAAGACAAGAGATTTAGAACCAGCATTGTGGAGAAAAGATTGTGAATCCATATTGGTGGCAAAAGTTGAACTCATTTCGCATACCCATGAGAATGTTTACTATTTGCTGGTAGATTCACCTTGAAAGCAGAAGGCTAGAGATGCAGAAGGCAGTAGGCAGAATTAAAATCTCGGTGAGAGATATGGGAGATTAAAATTTAGGTAAAAGTTGAATTTTATCCCTAAGTGAAATCCGAGACTTGTCTCCCAAATCAGCTTAAGCTGTGTGAAACTTGCGATTTTTTTAGCAATTAACAGCAGAAAATGTAATGTAAATAGTCCGGCACGGGGAACCTCTCTCTGTAGATTTGCCATTCACACCCTTAGCGAGATAAGTAGTGGATCAAAGCCTTTGAAAGCCTGGGTCAGGTAAAATTCATAAAAGATTTTTTGGGGTTCCTAATTCCTGAGAATCTATCTAGCTATTACCTGATACATTCACATTAGGGAAAACCAGGAAAATTTCCCCTAAAAAATTGATGAATTTAACTTTTTTTATAGCTGGCAAAAAGTTCCCCAAAATCTGCAATTTAGTGTTGAGAAAGCTTGCTTTATTCGGAGACTCCTGAGCTGGCTAGCCAGCTCAGGAGTGCAATAGACGGATGTGCCTCATTCTAGGTGTGGGCGATCGGCAATAAACAAGATTTATTACCGATCGCTGTTGAAAAGAATCAGATCGATCGCTCCTATTCGTTGGCGTAGCCCCCGTAGGGGGGGGCTGCGCTAACGTCATCCACCAAATTTCAGGAGTTTGAGAGCTTTCTTCACCACTTCTAACCGGGCGGGCGGCTTATGGCGCACCCTACCCCCGGCAGTTAGATTGTTACCTGAGTGAAATCGCTAGCGGTGAGAATACCGGGGGTAATACCGTTAAGCTTCGCCAACAATTGATTGGTGTCCGTCACAGTAATCAAAGTTTGATTGTTGCTGGAAGTAATACTGAGTTGATTGAAACTCAAACCAGGATTCAACCCAATTAAATCCTCTCCCTTGCGGAAATCATTAATGATGTCGCTACCCAAACTTTGATTGAGGAAAAACACATCATTTCCCGAACCTCCCGTCAAAGTATCGTCCCCAACATCGCCGCTGAGGAAATCGGAACCAGCACCGCCGCTGAGGATATCATTAGCTTTGCCTCCGTACAGGGTATCGTTATTGGTGTCGCCGAAGAGCACATCGTTTTCATTGCCGCCGAACAACAAGTCGTTGCCCTCACCGCCATCGAGACTGTCGTTTTCTTTGCCGCCGTAAAGCGTGTCATTTTCCACTAAGCCAAAAATCAGGTCTGCACCTTCATTGCCAAAGGCAATATCGTTGCCGTTTCCAGCATTAATTGTGTCATTTCCTAAGTTGCCTAAAATGTAGTCGGAGCCATCTTCACCGAGTAAGATATCGTCATCTTTGCCGCCAAAAATGCTGTCGTTGCCCAGCCCGCCGGCAACTGTATCATTGCCGAGATCTCCCCTCAACAAGTCGTCGCCCTCACCACCAACAACAGTGTCATTATCTTTGCCAGCGTAGATGGTATCGTTGCCAGCGTCGCCAGAGATGAAATCGCTGCCTCCATTGCCGAAGATTGAGTCGTTATCTGCGCCGCCGTCAATGTTGTCATTGCCGCCCATACCGTAAAGAATATCGTTGCCGACAAGTCCGTTAATCGACTCGTTGATGCCGCCGCCCATGATGAAATCGGCATCGTTACCGCCGTTGAGAGTTTGTTGGACGGGGTTGGGGGTGATGGTGGCAGAGTCGAGTTGCGGGGCGTTGAGGTCATCGAGCTGGGAACCATCCGAGGCCGGAGTCGGAGTTGGCGCGGGTGTTGGTGTCGGCGCGGGTGTTGGTGTCGGAGTGGGAGTCGGCGCGGGCGTCGGAGTTGGCGCGGGTGTTGGTGTCGGCGCAGGTGTCGGCGCGGGCGTCGGAGTTGGCGCGGGCGTCGGTGTCGGCGCGGGTGTTGGTGTTGGAGTTGGTGTTGGCGCGGGCGTCGGTGTCGGAGTCTCAGTCGGAATTGGCGCGGGCGTCGGAGTTGGCGCCGGCGTCGGTGTCGGAGTGGGAGTCGGCGCGGGCGTCGGAGTTGGCGCCGGCGTCGGTGTCGGAGTGGGAGTCGGCGCGGGCGTCGGAGTTGGCGCCGGAGTCGGTGTCGGAGTTGGAGTCGGCGCGGGCGTCGGAGTTGGCGCCGGAGTCGGTGTCGGAGTGGGAGTCGGCGCGGGCGTCGGAGTTGGCGCCGGAGTCGGAGTTGGCACGGGGACGACACTACCTCCCAATTCAAAAGAGCCGCTGTCCACGATCGCGCCTGGAATGCTGTCGCCATCTTGAGGGCGAGTCACGCCGCGCTGATCCGTAGTGGGTGCGCCGGTGGCAATCCCTTTATCAATTGCCGGACTTCCTGTCAGCAGCGGCCTGACTAAAGCGCCGTTGAGGTTTTGCAAAGGGCCAAGTAAGGGGTCTGCGATCGTCACACTTGCCGTCGCATTGACATCGCTTCCGTCATTGGGGTTTTTGGCCGGCCACTGAAAATTCCCTCCTTGATCGCTATATTGGGCGGTGACGTGTTGCTGAATGCCCCAAGGGTTTCCTCCGTTAGCCGCTGTATTGTTGGAAAGAATCGTGTTTTTGAGGGTGACATTATTGGCAGCGGCGAAGATACCTCCACCAACCCAGCCTGCAGAATTATCGGCGATCGTCGTGTTGAGAATGGTTGTGGGTGCACCAAGAGTCATTGCACCGCCGAGTTTGTTGAAATCACCAGCAGCAAACGCCGTGGAGTTGCCAGAAAACGTACTGTTAGTAATCGTAGTAGGGGCATTTCGCATCCACAGGCCGCCACCTTGATTATTGGCTTTGTTGCCCGCAAAGGTGGTGTTGGTAATGGTCAATCCCTGGTTGGTGCTGTCGCTCAAAATCGTTACCCCACCACCGTTTCCACCATTTCCACCGTTGGGTAGCGCCAGAATTTCGTTATTTTGGAAGGTGCTCTTTTCCAAAATAACCTTGTCTTGGCTGCCGGTGAACAGATAAGCTGCGCCTCCTTCACCTCGACCTTTATTGTCTTGAAATACGCTATTGGTAATCTTAATTGTGCCGGAAGCTTCGCTCGGATTGCTGGCTCGATCGGTATAAAGTGCGCCGCCGAAACCCCTTAAGAAAGAATTGGGCTGCCCTGTGGCGAAAGTGGCTGCTGTGGTGTCGTTGCCGATGAATCGGGAGTTGTCAATTGTCAGCTTACCTTGAAGGCTGTTAATTGCCCCGCCGTTAATTCCTTTGTTGTTGGTGAAGTCGCTGTTGGTGACTGTAAAAGTTTTGAAACTCAAAAAGCCGATCGCACCTGCACCGCGTTCATCGTTAGCTGCGGTGGCGACGTTGCCGTTGAATTTACTGTTGGTAACAGTCAGGGTATTGTTGAAATTCCCAAAAATTGCGCCACCACCTTTATCGGCGACGTTGTTGTTGAACTGAACGTTTTCTACTGTGAGGTTTACTTCGTCGGTTGTGCCGATCGCGCCACCTCGATCGGTAGTTTTACCGTTAGTAATAATCAGGTTTTTGACCACAAAATTGGTAGCAGTGGCAACGTTAGCGTTGACAAAAAAGGCGCGGGATGCGTTGTTACCACTGATAGTTAAACCCGCTGCTGCGGCGCCGTCAATCGTGATGTTTTTGCCAGCGGGAATATCGAGTTGACCGCTGGTGAGGGTAATGGTTTGGCTCGCTAAACCTGGAGCGAAGGTAATTGTATCGCCGGCAACAGCCGTGGCGATCGCAGCCCTTAATGAACCCGGCCCGCTATCGCTATTGTTGGCTACTACGATCGTAGCTAAATCCCCTTGGTAACTTGCCATCGCCTCTGGCTGCAAGGCTAAGGGAGTTTCAATTTGACCCTTAGCAAATTCTAATTTCCAGTCGCCGCTATGGCCAGTTGTGTTGGTGGATGCCGCAACGTCAGCCCCGGTTAATTGACTGAATCGATCAACGAAATTAGCACCTGTACCGCTTGCTACATCGCAGCCGTACAGCATAAATTCAGCTTGTGGGGCTAGTGAAGTTTGCCACTTTTCCAACTGGCTTTTGTATTGCTCTATGTTATCTGAACCCAGAGAGGTATTGCCTAATTGTAGGCTGCCTGAACTGCCGTGAGAAATAATGTGAACCGAGTCTATCGCCCCGTTAGTAGAGGCGTATTTTTCCATCTCGGAGGTGATTTGTTCGATGCCGTTTTTGGTGCTATCGAGTATTACTACCTGCTGTCCCGGCAGCACTCCCGCTGCAATTGACTCGTAATCTTTCACGCCGGAGTCAATGAAGACTAAGGAGCGCAGTGGCCGTTTTTCAAAAGAAGATTGTGAGTTAACTTGAGCGAATGTAGAACTCATATTGGAGACTCCATTAAGGGCATTATTAGTAGATACACCCCGGAGTTATTTCATCAGGCTTATTTCATTATATCTTAACACCCAATTTGGAAATGGTGTCATTTTAAAAATATTTTTAGTGATTTATTTGGCTCGGCATTTGCCTTTTGCCTCTTGAGTAAAATGGAAATTTTAGCCTCTATCTATGGGAATAGAGCGCAATATTAATCGGGAATCTTGAAATAAATCTAGGTTCTATTATCCAATTTTTTTTGACCTTATTTTGCTAATAGTAGGCTGAGTTGAGGGATGCGGAAATAGTGGAGGTAATTCACCCCCGAATAACTCCTCTTATATTTAGTAGTTTTTATTTGAGTGTGAGATTTTACGTATAGGCACAATGCACTAGAGTTTCCCTAGCTGTATTTCATCCAAGGGAAAACTGAATTATGTAGATTTTGAAGAATTCTCTATGCTTTGAAGCTGTTAGGTTGGCGGTACACCCAAATACTGATTACCAGGACGTTTGGTCGCATTTACTAACAGTCAAAACGGTCTAATATTAAGTGGAACCCATCGCTGGAACTCAATTGACTTATGGGGTGCTACCGACAATGTGAGGACTGCCATCCTCACTACAAACGTGATTCAAATTATTCAGCGGGAGTTGATATGATTGCTGATTTAGTCAGATCGAAATCGTTGATTGCGATCGCGCCTGCCTCCCTAATTACAATTGTATTCGGGTTCAGTCGCCCTCGGTACGTTCCATACCCTGCATTAAATCACTCTCCTTAATTAGCAAACAGTCGATCGCGCCCACCGCCGTTGCTGAGTGTATCACTATCTCGATCGGCATAACACGAACCAAGTCCGCTGTTTTGAGTCAGATAACTATGCGATTTTGGCAATTGACTTTTGTATGGTTCGAGGTAATCTGAACTGAGGATAACAAAGCCTAATTGCAGTTGGTTCGAGCTGCCCTCAGAAGTTGTGCGAACTTTGTCAATCTCTCTAAGGATAGAGGCCGATTTTTGAAGTGCCGAGGTAATTTTCTCGATGCAGTCAGATTCCCCAGCCAAAATTCTGGAAACAAAATATCCACCTTGACTGATGCTGGAGTCCTTGAATACAAAGCTTTTGGATGGGGAATTTGCGTATTCCAAGGCGGGAGTCGTTTCCCTTAAAGAAGTCAACATATTCCGTCCTCCAAAAGTGTGTTTAGCGGTAGATACAGCCTTGGAGTCAGAGCTTCTGAAACTGCCAGCGACCTTATTTATTTCGCTCATTCTTATTTCACCTATCTATCAGTTTGCCCTATTTCTGCTGCACTGCCATCCGCGATCGCACGGAATTTATATTCTGCGTGTTTTCCCTTACTTCCGGCAAACGCGCAATTACCGATCGATCCGGTATCCTATCCGTGATCCCACTTTCAAAAAAGAATCCAACTGTAAGCCGATGCTTCAAACCTCGATAGTATCGAGTCATTCCCCCATCTAAAATCTAAAATCTAAAAGGGTATGACACTTAGTAGATTGGCCTCGCAACTGCACCGCTCAAGATTCTGTGGAAGATGGCGGTTTTTTCCCTGCATTGCGAATATTAATAATCTTGTTGAGGGCCTCAAACCAAAAACCAGCCCCCATAGAAATAGCTACGCCGCTCAATATCCAACCAAACAATTTTTCCATCACAGCCGGCCACAATAAATTCCCCTGCTTATCTCGTTTTAACCTATTCTGTTCGCTCCATCCCAAAGGCAGAGGTACATTATTATCCAAAGCTCGATCGACATCTTCTTGAACTTTTTTCAGACTGGTTAAATTATTTGATTTAGTCTTAGCATTGTTGACCACAACCTGCTCAGCGTACAAATTAACAGTCGATCGCAACATCGAATCCTTCGACAACCGATTAATAATATGAATGGTATCAGCATTAGCAGCAACAGCGATCGCAGTTCCGAGCAAAATCGCCACCCCTCTAGCATTCCGCTTGTAAACGCCAGAAGCACGCTCCATCGATTGGTCAAACCAAATTTCAATTTCTTTCTGAAACCGCTGCAACTGCTCTTGAGTATCTCCGCCGCCTTTTTCAGCGCGCTGCCCTAAAATATAAAGGCTGCGTTTCAAAGATTCTGGCATACGGTCCAAGGTTTCTTGAATTTGTTGATACATCGGACTCTCCTCTTGTATCTCCATCATTTCTGCTGCCGACTCTTGACTTTTTTTAACAGTATTTAACAGATTGCTGAAACTCGGTTGCAGTTGCCCTAGCAGCGCCACCCGCTCAATTTTGCTGTCAAAACGAGCCTTGACAAATGCCATCTGCCTCTGAAATTCTCTCCCTGCTAGCTCGGTTTCTGGTAGATAAACCTGAGAATCCTTAATATAAAATCCTAGCTTTTCCGACATCCGATCTAAGCTGTTGTTCAAACTGGCTAAATTGTGTTGATAATCTTCAACAACTCGATTGAACTCCGCAGTCAGCCACCTAAATTCTTGCTCAATAATCGGTTTAGTAGCATCCGGCAAACTCAGATTTTCTCCAATCTGTTGAATTTGTGCTAATTGTAAATCTTTAAATCTTTCCAATCGGGTTTTAGAGATAGAGCTGAGCAAACTAGAAACCTTTAAAGTCTCCAAAAGGCTAGCCGAAAAACACTCGGCTGGAATATAAGAAGGCCCACTGGATTTATTGCCGAAAACATTTTTAGTACCCGTAACTCCGTGGTAAAAATCCCCCATGCGGTGCGTAACAGAGCGGAATCCCTCTGATAAAAGCCCTTTCGCTCCCTGATTCAAATCTTTGATAATCGGATTGGCGTAAATCGAATGGGCTAACTGTCCGACTCTCTTAAATTGCAGGGGATCTTTCGCGCCTTCGCTGCCACCAGAAATCAGCACTTCGATCGACTTCTTTAAATGTTCCGCCCGCCACTGCCACACAGTAGCAATCAGTTCCTGAATTTCCGAAGCTAGCAAGCTTAAAGTCAGGTAGATAAATACTAAGCCAATGATAATATCTATAATTACAGGCAAGTTCATGGTATTTTCCTAGTCGCAAATAACTGCTGTCTAAGTTTACCCTCAGTTTGGGACGCTCAAAACTCTCTTAACTTATGTCAGAAATCTTTCCCTTCCTGGGCCGCAAACCGAAAAATCGCTGGAATGACAGCTTTACAGACAAAGTGTGGATGCTGGCTTTTCTGTTGGCTGCAGTGCTGATTTTCGGGCTGAATCTGGGCGGCGTGGCTTTGCGGGATTGGGATGAAGGCATTGCAGCGCAGGTAAGCCGCGAAATTTGGCGCGGCAACTTAAATTGGCTGTATCCGACGATCGACTCTATGCCTTATTTGAACAAACCGCCGCTGGTACACTGGCTAATCGGGCTGTGTTTTGCAGCAGGCGGTGTCAGCGAATTGACGGCGAGGTTGGTACCAGCGATGCTGACAGCCACTTCAGTGCCCTTGCTTTACGCCATTGGCAGGGAGTTGTTTCCTCCGCGTTCGATCGCCATTTTTTCTGCCCTCGTTTATCTGACGCTGTTACCGGTGGTGCGGCATGGACGTTTGGCGATGTTGGATGGGGCGGTTTTGTGTTTTTTGCTGGGGGCGATGTGGTGTTTGCTACGATCGCGCCGCGACTTGCGCTACGCTTTGGGGGCGGGGATTGGGTTCGGACTCATTTGCCTGACTAAGGGCGTGATGTTGGGGCTACTGCTGGCTGCTATCGGCTGTATTTTTTTGGTTTGGGATACCCCGCGACTCCTCACTTCTGGGTATCTTTGGGGCGGATTGGCGATCGGAACATTGCCAGTAGCTGCTTGGTATTTTGCCCAATGGCTGCACTACGGCCAATATTTCATCCACACTAATTTAATTAACGAATCTTTCCGGCGAATTTCGGAACCTGTGAGCAGTCACAGAGGCCCGCCTTGGTATTATCTGTTAGAAATTTTAAAATTAGCTTGGCCCTGGCAGTTATTTTGGCTACAAGGGCTGCGTCTGAGTTGGGAAAATCGCAGTTTTGCCGGGCCAAAATTAGTATTGGTTTGGACTGGAGTATATCTGCTGGCTATTTCTGTGATGACTACTAAATTGCCGTGGTATGTTTTGCCAATTTATCCAGCTTTTGCTCTTGCCGTTGGCAGTTATCTCGCTGAAGTTTGGGAGCAACTGTGGCTGCCGCCAGAGCCGATCAAAGAGGAAGCAGAAGAACGTTTTGATGCTATTTCTTTGTTGCCTCATCCCGCGATTTTGGCAATGCTGGCTATAGTTGCTGTCGTCGGTTGCGTGTACTTCAGTGGCTGGGTACGGATCGGGGGACAAATTGCGCCTCCAGAGCGAGATTTGCAGTTAATGTTGATGTTTGTAGCTTTGACAATGACAATGGCGGCCGTGTTGCTGCACCGCAAAGACCGGCAGTTTATATTAGTTTTAATTTGGGGAACTTACCTGACGCTTTTGGTATTGATGGCTTCTGATAACTGGGTTTGGGAACTGGCCGAGGATTATCCTGTTAAGCCGATCGCCGAAATTGTCCGCACAGGAACTCCGGCCGGTCAACAAGTGTTTACTTCTCACCGCTTGGGCCGTCCATCGCTGAATTTTTACAGTCAACGCCAAGTTATTGTCGCCGACGCGCCGACGCTCAAAAAGAAATGGCAAACTCTTCCTCAACCTTATTTTCTGTTAGAAAAACCAGTTTTAAAACATTTAGGTTTGCAGAATGCTGAGATTGTAAAAACAGCGGACGATTGGGTTGTGGTAACAAGAAAATAAGCGTGTTTCCCCAAATTACCGTAGGGGCGGGTTCACCAACCATAATCGCCTCAGACCAAAAATCTCGAAAACCCGCCCCCACCCAACGACAAATCCGAATCTACATTTTTGGGATGCAATCGCATATCAGATAAATCTAGGCGATCGGCTGGGTGCGGACGAGTTTACCAACAATTCATGTGAGAAACCAACAATCTCAAAAACGGGAGCATCTCAGTTTTGCATTTACAGTGCGAGGGTCCCCGCTCGCGTATTGTACAATACGCGAGCGGGGACGCTCGCACTACAATAAAAAAAATGCTTTTTACAAAACTGAGATGCTCCCTCAAAAACCCCCTACACAAACTCAACCTTAAAAAGCTTACCCAAAAATGTTACACTAAACAAAAGCCTCAGTTAAATGCTCTCTAATAGAACTATGCAACTTACTGAACAACGATACTACTCGATCGAGGAATATCTAGCACTAGAAGAAGCTGCTGACTACAAAAGCGAATACATTGATGGTGAAATATTTCCTATGGCCGGTGGCTCTACCAATCATAATCGGATTGCTGGCAATTTCTATGCCGCGTTAAATTTTGCTTTCAGGACTGAGGATTATGATGTTTTCATGAGCGATGTCCGCTTGTGGATACCCAAGAAGCGCATCTATACCTATCCCGATGTGATGGTAGTATGTGGGAAGCCGGAGTATTATAATAACCGCACCGATACGATTACCAATTCCAGGGTAATTATTGAGGTTTTGTCAGCTTCAACTAAAGGATACGATCGCAGCAAAAAGTTTGAGGGATACCGCACAATTCCCACTCTTGAAGAATACTTATTGATCGACCAAAATCGGAGATATATCGAACATTTTTCTAAGACGGATGATAAGCGATGGTCGTTTGCTGAGTACAATGAATCGGATGAGACGATCGCGCTTGCTTCAGTATCCTTTGAAATTGCTGTGGCAGATATCTATAATAAAGTGAATTTTGAACAAGTAGATCAAGAAATTGCACCTGAAAAATGATTGTAGGGGCGGGTTCGCCAACCATTTATGTCAGAAACCAACAATATAATAAACCCGCCCCCACCCAACGACTGAGAATAGGAACGAACCCTCCGTTTCACTCCGCCCAACATTTTCCCTACAATTTTCCACGGGCCCAAGCGTATTGCAATATACTTGGATTAACCCTATAAGCTGTTGCGGCCAATAAACATTGTGTGTCAAATGGGTTTTGGTAACACGGAAATAAGCGTGTTTCCCCAAATTACCGTAGGGGCGGGTTCACCAACCATTTATGTCAGAAACCAACAATATAATAAACCCGCCCCCACCCAACGACTGAGAATAGGAACTCAACTTGGATTAACGCTATAAGCTGTTGCGGCCAATAAACATTTTGTGTCAAAAATCAATCAAAGAATGAGTGGGGCGTTGCTCCCATCAGCGCCCGAATATGTAATGTTTATTTGCCCAACAGCTTACACCCTAAAGCTGTTACTCCAACCGTGTAGATGCCTTAATGTCCATTTCGTCGAGAGGTTCTTCGATCGCATTCCTGAGCCAATTCTGGTCAAATCCCTTAACTGCGTGTGCCTTAATTTCAATTGTAATTGACATATTATCTGCTTTGTCAGATAGTGTTGGCAGTATTTGAAACAACTCAAAAATTTGGGATTTGTTAGTAATCGCGCTCAAAGTGTAGTGGTGGGCTTTTTGTTTGCCGTCTACTATGTCAACCAAAACAGAACGCATGATGCTGCTTGTTTCCGACTTATATTCAACGGTTTTTTTGCCTTCCCCTGCCGCTTTGGTTGTGCGGCTGACTTCACCCCAAACATCGCCACTGCTGGTATTGCTATCATTTTCCGAGTCAGAAACCAGAATTTGCTGATTTTCGTCTGCTGGTACGATCGCCCGCAGCTTCATTACCAAGCTAGGAGACAACAAATAGCCCGACAAATCTAACTCATCGGCCGGAATTGCCTTAGCAAAGCTGATGAGGGCAGGATTTTCTACATTCGGAGGGCGATCGGCATTGATAGTCAAGCGCGGGACATAACCCAAAACGCCATTTGCGATCGCCTCCAGAATAGCTTTCTTAATCGGATCAACACCCAACAACTTCGGAAAATTGGGGAATCGGAAAAAGTAACCCACCAATTCCTCACCCTTGATAAATTCAGTTTCCGAATTTTCCAAACCCGAAAGCCGCACTAACTTAGTAGGCGTTATTGAATCAAAAACATAATTTTTCAGAGCATCCAATACCCGGTCTTGCAGGTTTTGACTCGTATTAAGCTGAGACTGCAAATCAATCATTTCCAAACGCAGAGGAGCATTGCTAGTTGTGTCAGGCACCGGTAGCAGAATATCTTCATAGAGACGGCGAATTGCCGCGCTGATTTCATTCGCAGATTCCTGACCTTTGCTAGTCAATTCCTCCGTATCTCCCGCAGTGAACTTGTATTTTTTCTTCTGTTCTAGCAGAGAAGAAATCGCCAACGCTGTCCGCGCCCCCTTTCGCGCCTTCTCCATCTGCACCACCTTCGGAATTACAAACGCCAAAGCATTTTTGTAATCCCGTTTATCATTACCACGATTTTCCAGCCATGTCAAGGCATCAGCTAATATTAATTCCTGGCTTTTTTCCGCCCAGCTTGGGTCAAGATAGACAACACTAAACTGAGAAACATTATCAGGAATTGCCGCAGAATCTTTCGGCCACAACACGACTTTGCCGCGAGGATTTTGTAAAGCCTTGCTCAAATCTGTACGGATGCGTTCTAACACTTCTTCCCCACTAATATTGCTTTCCTCATCCGCCACTAACTTATTCAAATTAGCTTTAGTTTCAAAGCGATAGCGTTTACCGACATAGTGCAAATAAAGCAACTGTTCTCGCAAATCACTTAGCGTCGCCGTGATTGTTGTGCGCTCCAATCCAGGGGCGAGACAAGCCGCGATAACATCTTGCTCCAAAATGCCTCGGTCTTCTCCACCTCTGGCACCAAAAGAATACATTAAAATAGCAGAAGTGAGGCGACTTCCTACTTTTAACAGTGCCAAAGCCGGGGAATCTTGACCAATGCGATTATCTACTATTTTGACCTTAGCTTTACGACCAATTAAGTCAGCATTCAAGACAGAACTGTAAGCTTCTCTTTCTCCGACTTGGGTAAAGAAAGCGCTGCGGGTGGCTTCATTATGGAACGGAATATTAGCCGGAGTAATTAGCCAAGAAGTATCATTTGCCTCTCGCAAACCGTAAACAGTAGAAGCCAGAAATTGTAGTGCGCCCCGCGTGCGCTGGTAACTCGGTAAACTTCCCCAGCGATGATACATTAAATCAAGTAAATCCGGGTGGAAAGGATAGCTAATTTCAATACGTTCTGCTAGTATTTCTACTTGTTGCTGTATTTGCTGTTTTTCCCGATTAGTTTCTGCGTAACTTTCCCGGAATTTGCGGTATAATTCAGCTTGTTGTCGCGCCACTTCTTTGATGATAGCTGGGTCGCCCACATCAGCAAATAAGCGGCGTTGAATGACGCGCATTACTTCATCGCCAGTCACAGGTTCTTTTTTCGCATCAATGCGACTGACTAATTTATCTAAAGTGTTTAATACCCCTTCATTCCCGAAAGCTTCTTGCACGCTAGCTTGTAAAGAATAAACTAAAACTGCGCGGGGCAATTCGCGGACAACTTCAGTAAGCTTCTGAATAAAAGTGAGGATTTGCCGACCAAAATTTGATTCCCCTACCGTTAAAGCCATTGCGCCTTCGACATAGATAATCACCTCATCCATTAGCAGCAAAACTGTTTTGTCAGCAAAGATTTGACGCAGCTTGTCATTACCAGGGGCAATGCGTTGTTTATCTTCTGTTTCCACCAGGGCATAAGCCTCATAACCGCCAATTTTCCACGCTAAATAGCCCCAAGGTGTGAGAACAGTTGGGCCGTTTTCAATAGGAATGCCGGTGATATCAATATCTAAACCAATTAAGGTAATCACATTAACTTCGCCTGGGTTGGGTAATGTGTCTAATTGTGGAATTCCTTGCAGTTGGCTTCGGTGTTGGACAAGGTGATATAAACACAGTAAAGCGTGGGTTTTACCGCCGCCGAAGGGTGTACGCAATTGTAAAACTCTGTCGCCGGCTTCTCCACACAATCCTTTGACAACACTTTCTAATAGTTTTCTCAATTCTGCTGTCAGATAAGTAGCATTAAAAAAATCACGGGCATCGCGGTAAACTTTGGGGCAGTTTGGGGAATTGCGGACAACTGAACTTAAGCTGGCCGCGTAGGTGGCGTTATCTAGTTTTCCTTCTAAAATATCGGCGTGGGGAGTAACAACTTGTGTCCAAGGTTTGATTTGGTAGGCGGTGTTCATAATTTTTGGTAAGAGTTTGTATTATTTTATTATTGGCAGAAAGGGAGATGTTGTCATCGCGAGGTGGCATTGTCATTATGGTAGCCAGAAACCGGGTTTTTTTACCCAAATACTAGCCAAAAACCCTCAATTAAAGTGAAAAACCAGGTTTCTTGAGCTTTAATCGGGAAGAAAACTTACTAAAATACCGAGAATTTTAGGAAGGTTTTGCAGATAATATTCGACCGCATCAATACTGATAACTTGTGCTTCTAACTTAAGAAATTTCCAAATATTGCCCGAAGTGACAACCCCATAAATAGTGCCGATATTATTGCCTTCTTGTTCATTAAATAGTTTTGCTGCTACCATTTCGGCTACACACTGCCCCAAACCGCTATTAATATTTTCTTTCTTGGCTTCTACTAGGGCTACGACGGGCGAACGAATAAACAGTAATTCGGGGTCTTTGCTAATCAGAAAATCGCAAATTCCATTTAAACCTAATTCGGGGGCAATATTAAACTCGGTTCCTGAGAATAAACTAATTTTATCTTGCAGTTGTCTCCTCAATTCTAGTAAAATTGGAGCAATAATTAATTCAGAACGGGCTTTTTCTGTATTCATTGCTAGGGCTAAAGGTACGTTATATTGCAGGGTTTGGGTTAAAATGTTGCTGCATTCTCTCTCAGCGGTTTCGGCGAATAAGTTAACTCGTTCTGAGGTTATTAACTTAAAGGTTTTGACGGCTTTATCTAAACTAAATTCACTGTAAGACATGGTTGAAACTTAACTCCCTTTAGTAAATAAGTTTTCTTCTATAAGTCGCTTCCAAGATGCTAGTAAGGTGTCTATTGTTTGCTGTTCCTTGGTACGGTTCGTAGTGTGGCCTTCGATTCCTCCTGCCTCTGGTGTTAAAGCACGACCCGCTAAGGCTTGGGCTACTAACTGCAATTGGGTGGTGTCTGGCTGTGCTAAACTCAAAAATTCATAGATGCCTTGTGGTCTATTTTCTGATAGCCACAGCAAGCGGTGCAGGATGTCAATTAAGCTAGGGGCGTTGCCTATGGCTTGGGGTTTGACGTTGAAGGTTTGCTCTTTTTCGGTTTTTTGAATGCCTAAGTCTTCTAATGCGCCGCGTTCTTGATAGTCTTTTAGTTGGATTTGATTTTTGGTTTTTTTGACTAGGGCAAGTTTGCCGTCAGTTAAACCGCTAGCGCCGTCTAATTCGACACCTATACCTCGCGCTAGGGTGTTGGCTTCGTCAAATTCGACAATGGCTTCGCCGTATTCGTAGCGTCCCAGAATGTAATATTGGGTGGGTTTATCGACGGCTGAGACTCCTTTTTGGTCGCATCCTAAGACTGTGCCCAAGATGGTTTCAGCTACTTCTTTTTGTACTTCATCTAGGAAAGAACTGGCATCTAATTCGTCTCCGTTGGGGAGTTCTACGCGGTCAAATTGGGTGTAGGCGCGGAGTCCGGCACCGATGCAAGCTATTACTAAGTCTGCGCCGGTAACTCCTTCTGACATCAGGGTTTTTACTCTGTCGCGCACGATTTCTGATAGCAATGGGCGGACTTCTGTGGCGTAGTCGCCTGTACCCCCTTCAGTTCCCCTTTGGTAAGGGGGGAAGTTAGATAATTCTTGTTCCCTCACCTTAGTAAGGGGAAGGTTAGGGTGGGGTTTTTCCCGTTTTCTGGCAACTAAAAAGATACTAGAAGCGAGGGCGGCTGAATTTTGATCGCGTAGCCTTCCACCTCTCTCTGTATCTAAAGGCCATGCTTCGGTTATGGTAAAGCCTGCTCGTCTAAGAGAGTCAATTAATGTTGACCAACCGGCTGTAGTTTTGTGGGCATAAACTACAACCATCATGCCATTGGGTTTTAGGACTCTGCTGGCTTCACAGAATGCTTTGTGCATCATGTCTTCATAAGCTTTAGCAGCTTTTTTTTTGTCTCCCCCATGTCGTGAAGGTTCCATGATGGCTTCATTTTTCTTGGGGGTGAGTTGGCTAGAAAAATGTTCGGAATAAAGATGTCCGATACTGCGTTTTAGCCATACATAAAAGAAGTCTGATAAATCAGCGTAGGGAACGGAATCAAAATAAGGAGGGTCGGTGATAACTGCATCTAAGGTTTCTGATGCTATCGGCATTGATGTTGCTGATGTGCGTTGCAGTTGGGCGGGTTTGTTATTATCAGCTTCTTGTCTAATAAATTGCAAAATCCAGTTAAGTGCACTTTCGGCATTTCCTGAAGCATTTCCCAAGGGATTAATTTCTGAAAAATCCCAAACCATTGGTAGTGCCTGCATAGAAAAAGTATTACCAATTTTCTCTCCTATACTTTGCCAGCGACTAATTGTACTGTTGCGGTCAGCAATTCTATCGCACATTATACCCAAATAAGTGCATATCGCTTTCCCAAACTCCTCCTCATACCCCTGAGACACCATATCCTGATGCGCCAATCTCACCCACTTAACAAACGTCATCAGCGACAGCAATTGACGGGAGGTAAATAAATCTGACCATTTCAATAAGCCATAGGGTTGTACTCGGAAACCGAGAACCCCATAATCAGGTAAAGGTTCATTAGGAATAGTTAACCCTGTTTCAGCACAAAGATTTTCTAAGCGATTCTTTAATTCAGCCTCATTAGGAATATAGTAATTATATGAACTTCCCGCTAAATAAGTTTTACCTTGTGCTCCCGAAGTTGTGCAGACAATCGCCATCAATTGCTGCCCAATTTTCCCAGCTTTGTTAGAGTCGATAGGGGCATTTCTACCCCTACCTCTCGTTCAGAACGGAACGTGATGCTTTCGCATCATTCC
>NZ_JAUBTL010000059.1:0-50106 GCF_036702475.1 Microcoleus sp. D2_18a_B4 | reverse complement strand
AGCCAGCGCCCGGAGGTCGCTCCGGCTGAAGCCGGAGCGCCTTTGTTAAGAAAGATGTGAGTAAGCCATAGCCTTAAAAAGGGGGGGACAAGAAGTTGCTCAAAGTCAACCCCTACTCCCATTATTAAGGGGGATTTAGGGGGATCTCCGGGGAATTAGCAGTGTTAACTGAACCATATTACGACATAATGAGATAGTTTTAAAGTCTTCTTTCTACTCTCAGCATCCTGCGGTAAGAAAGCCATCCACCTGCAATCATGGCAATAGAAAATATGAATAAATACCAAAAGTGTTCTGCAATATCAGCCAAATCTTTGCCGTCAGCCCACACGCCCATCAGCGCTTCGTTCATGTGATAAATTGGATTGTACTGGGCGAGTTCCAGTAGACTTTTGGGAAACAGCGAAGTAGGCAAAAATGCGCCTCCTAAAATCAATAAGGGGACGCCGAAAGCTGCTACTAGCGAGTTGACATCTTCAGTGCGCCTCGCAAACTGGGTGCCGAGAATAAAGCCTACACCTACATAAGATACAATACTGAGCAGAATAATCGCACATCCTAACAGAATAGAGCCTTGAAATTGTGCTCCTAAACAAGAGGCGATCGTGTATACTAAAATTACCTGACCGATGCCGATGCAACTGTGAGCCAGGAAAATTCCTAAAAAGTAGGATGTGCCGCTCAGCGGGGAAATAAACAAGCGTTTGAGGGTATGCTGTTCTCGCTCTGCTACTACTGTTGCTACGCTACCACCGAGACAGCTAAAAAATAAAGCTGCTCCTACTAAGCTTGCAGGTGCAGCAGTTTCAAAGGCTTTTGCTGTGGTGAGATTAGCGCGTTCTTTTAAAATTAAACCGTTAATTAGCAAGATAGATATTGGAAAAATACTCCACAAGACTAAGCTGCGTCGCCTCCTCCCCAATTCAATTAAAATTCGCTGTGCTACTGCGAGCGTTTCGTACCAGTATTTCATAGGAAATCTATTAGTATTGTTAGAATTGGGAATTGGTAATGACGCCACCGGATATCATACCATACAGATGCAAATAAGTTTAACTCTCAATAAAAAACCCGCCGACGCGGGTTTTGTGATTTTAGGGGGATAGGTTTTAACACCAGTTAAAAAAAAGAATGGAACTGTAACAACTTGCAAACCCATATCGAATCAGTTATTCCCAATTCTTTAATCGAAAATTGTCTAACTTGTCACCCTCTGTCACTGCTCTCAATTAATACTAAAGTTTTTACCTCTGTAGCATCCTTGAAAAGAAGTTAAACTGGTGCCGTTTTTCTGTTCCAATTTAGTCACGAGGGAAGAAGTATTGGAACTGTCAGGGGTAGCACCCCACTTGTACATAAAGTCGCCGAGATTGTCTCCGGTTTCTTCGTAGCTGTGCTCTTCTACCGGAATTCCCGAAACTCCTGAAACAGTTTGGTTGTGGTATCCGTTAACAATGATTTTTTCGATAACGGCTCCCGGTTCTGCGGTAATGTTCCATTGCACGGGTTCATAAGCTGAAAGTGCGAGAATTATTGGCTTGTTTCGGCGTTCTACTTTGACTTCGATCGCACTTTTTGATAAATCTCGGTTCTTGTGATCCGCATTAGCTTCGTAAACGCCTATTAAATGAAGTTCTTTGTTTCCGCTTGAGGAACCGATATAAGCTGAAAAATCGTCGGAACCGCCAATCCCGCAGTTGGCGCCAGAACTAATTGGGGAAATAAAAGCTGTTTTTTCGGCTAGTTTCTGCTGCACAGTTGGTACTACCCACAATCCGGTTCCGATGCCTAAAGCACCTATCAAAGCGGCCGCGATACCGAAAGGAAGGGCATTTGTCAGGTTGCGAACAACTGGTTTGGCTGTTAGTTGAGATAGCGTTTGCTGCCAAGTTTCACCCGTTTGTCGATCGGCATTTCCACCATCGAGACAGGCCAATAAACCTAAACTTTCCGGCTGTTCGAGCAGACTTTGAACAGTTTTCCCTTCTCCGACGTAGAGATTTCTAGTTTCGGTGTCTAAAAGCAGCCAGTAGCGATCGCCCTCGCCGAGCTTGTACTCTTGTACCGCAGGATCGACTAAATCGTGCTGCAAAAACACCAGCCAAGCCATATTATTGCCAGTGCCGACAGTTTTGCCGTCGCTGGAAATAAGTTGGTCGATGTCGGGCTCCCAGCGCCAAGCTACCCAGCGACTATCTCCTCGATAGCCGAGGGATTTTTCAAGTTGCGGATGAGCGGTTATTTCTAAGCGTTGAACTAAGTTTGACACTAGATGTCCTCCTCAAGTGCGTTAGCGAAGCCCGCCCCTACGGGGGCTACGCCAACGCAGAGGATCGGGTCTAGAGCAATTTTGTTCCAATTTATTAAAACAAATATTTTGCTCATGAAGAGCCTCCGAATAATCGGGTTAATTTTGTCTCGCTAATGTTATCAGCCGGTACTTTCCAAACCACACTGGCTTAACCAAAATATGCCTGTTTAATGGTTTAGCTTGAGAACTTGGAGCTGGCGAGCACCCGCCTGGTAATAATTTTAACCTGTGCTGTTGACACTCCCTAGCCTAAAGGCGTAGGGATTCTTAATTCATCGACTGACCTTTAAGCGCTATGTCCTTTCGGCAATCTTTAAACTTTTCAACCGTGCAATTACACCAATTGACGAGCCTAATTCACAGCAACCCCAGAGGGTCTATCTCCAAAAGCGTACTAGGATACGAACCTAGAGTTCGGGTATGCCCTACCCTACTTAACAAATGAACTAAATTATTTGTTTTCTGGTAAAGAGAATGCGTCGATCCTCTAGCTGTTTTAAGAGTTTTCGCTGCTCTCGGTCCAACAATTTATGCCTAAAAGTGTGTCTCCGTTTCACGATGGCAAAGGAGTTTAACCTTGACTGTTCTAGTCTAGCACAAATACAAGAAATTTCCGGATTTTTAGGAATGGATTTAAGAAATTAAAGCCGTCCTAGAAGGACGGGGTTTTAAACCCTATTTTCTGATAACTAATCCTGTTACGGATTGAAGCTGGCTATCTATCACTGCTTCTACCTGGTTGTCCAGTTTTGAAAGAGTGCTTGGCCCATAGCGTCTACAAGTTCTTAGCTTAACTTTTATTTCGCTATTCTGCTACAAAATATGCCGATCGCACCTGAGAGCAATATTAAGCAGGCAAATAAATATTCCGGCTTTCTCGCGGGTGAAATATCCCTGAAAAAGAGAACGTTTCCGAGAAACCCGGTTTCTGTGATGAAAGTTCTGACACTTCGCCTATTACTGGCGGGGGCCATCAATCGCATCTCTAGTCGGTGCAACACCTCCAGGGCCAAAGGAACTCGGCGGCACTCTCGGAAGATTGATATTGGGATTGGGCACTAAATCGCCGTTGCCGCCGCCAGCAGTTCCACCCGTGGGAGACGCACTGTTATTGGGATTCGTACTCGGTGAACTTCCCGGATTGAGATTATTGGGATTGGTATTCGGCGAAGTTCCCAGATTGGGATTATTGGGAGTGGTATAGGGCGAACTTCCCGGATTGAGATTATTGGGATTGGTACTCGGTGAAGTTCCCGGAGTGGCATTGGGAGTACCTGCGGGTGAAGTTCCCGGAGTGGCATTGGGAGTACCTGCGGGCGAAGTTCCCGGATTGGCATTGTTGGGAGTACCTGCGGGCGAAGTTCCCGGATTGGCATTGTTGGGAGTACCTGCGGGCGAAGTCCCCGGATTGGCATTGTTGGGATTGTTGGGATTTGCCGTGCCTGCAGGAGTAGTTATCGGGGTGCCGGCAGCATCTCTGGTGATGGCGTTGGGGTTCGGGGGAGGAGGCGGCGGAGTGCTTGCATTGGGGTTATTTGCAGGAGCATTGCCCGGAGCAGCGTTTTGGGGAGCAGCATTGCTGCCGCACAAGCTGACTAAATCAAAAGTTGTGCCGCCTCGGGTTTCTATGAAGCAAACAGGCACATTTACTTGGGGGTTTGAGGCTCTGGGAAAATCGGCTGTTCCCGGCATGGGACGGCTAAAGGCAGCTTCAGCCATCAGTGGGGTCAAGGCCGCCGATAGAGCGGCGATTGTTCGCAATAATCTCATCAGCGTTTCCTCAAAGGTTGAACTGTGTTTGATCCAGTATTGCCCAGAAACTAGAAATTGTCTTCTTCCCAAAATAGGAGCTTTTGCTACTCCTGCTGATGTAGGCTGCGCCACTGAGCTTCAGAATTAAGACATTTGCATCTCAAGTAATTCCTGATGATAACGTTCCAACTCATGCGGTTGATGGATCAGCGGCTGAAGTTGGCCGTTGTGGAGTTGGTAGGCTTGTGTGATTCCAATGCGGCTGAGAAAGTCGAGGTCGTGGGAAATGACCCAGAGGGCGCTCTGAAACTCATTGACTCCATGAACAATCTGATTCACTGTTTCCAAATCCAAATTATTTGTTGGCTCATCTAAAATGAGCCAATCAATTTGAGAAATGCCGATCGCAGCCAGCCCTAATCTCGCTAACTCACCGCCGCTTAAGGCAGATGCAGGCTTGTTCACCTCATCATTAAAAAATAGAAAATTTCCTAATTGCTGTCGCAGCAATTGATAGTCTAAGTTTGGGTTTGCCATTTGCATATTTTCTAGGACTGTCCGAGAGCGATCGACAATTTCATAGCTTTGATCGAGATATACCCATTTTAGGGCAGATTTTATGGCAATTTCACCGGATTCTAAAATTGCTGGAGTTCGCTCCATTCCTAGAAGGGCTTGAGCTAAACAGGATTTTCCTGAGCCGTTCTTTCCAGTAATAGCAATGCGCGACTCGGACGATACATGAAGCTGAATATTTTTGACTAATCGGCGCTCTCCTAATCTCAAATCAGCACCTTGGATATCGATTAAATTTTTGTGTTTTTGACTGCATTCTTCTAATTTAATCCGGGTTGTTTTCGTCGTTCTGATTTTGGTTGCGGTAACTTGATTAGTTGCTTTTTCTACGGCTAGGTCATGTTTTTTCTTAGCACTTCCTGCCATTACTTCAGCTTGTCGCTTCAACGCACCAGCGAGAATTTTCGGAATGCTGTCGGCACGTTTGCGGCCTTGTTGGCGAGATTGGGCTGCTCGTTGTTGTTCCTGAGATGCTGATGTTTTCGCTCGCTTTAGTTCTTTTCGCGCTACTTCGTGGGCGCGTAATGCGGCTTGATGTTCTATTTCTTTTTGCGATCGATAGAAGGAGTAGTTCCCACCGTAAACCTTTAACTCCGCTGGCGTTAATTCCCAAATCGTATCGACGGTGCGATCGAGAAAAAACGGCTTGTGCGAGACAATAACGAAAGCACCAGAAAATTCTTGCAGTGCTGTCTGCAACTGTTCCAGGGTTAACAGGTCTAAATGATTGGTTGGCTCATCTAACAACAGAATATCAGGCTGTTTCGATAGAGCGATCGCCAACCAAAGTTTCGTCAGTTCTCCACCGCTCAGTGTGCCCAGAGCCTGAGATAGCGAGACTTCCGAGGCAAACTTCTCTTCTAGCAACGTCGTCACCCTCCACCATTCATCCGAATGAGAAGCGATCCAGTCCAGTACCAATTCATTCGATGCAGACAGATTGAGGGTACTGACTTGAGGCAGATAGTAAACACTACCTGTCCTCGCGACTGTGCCAATCTGCGGGATTAGTTGTCCGGCAAGTAGCTTGAGCAAGGTCGATTTACCACTGCCGTTGCGACCGACTAAGCCAATGCGCGAGCCTTCATGAATCGCCACAGTGATATCTGCGAACAAAGTCCGTGTGGGTGCGACTTCGCAGGTCAAATTAGCTGCGTTGAGAATTGCTTTCTTTTGCATATTTCTGCTCCATCTTGCTTTGCTGAGCCGTCCTCGTAGTGCTGGACGCTCGATCGCAGTACGATCGAGAGGTCGCTACCCAATTCAAATCTCTGGATTTCGTAGTTTTTAAAGCACAGAGCGTTGAAAATCGATCGGGATGGGTTAGCAACCAGCAGTTAGCTTCATGGCAGTAAGAATTGACAAAAGTACAATAAATTACAGTGTATTACACGAGTTTTACGTTGTCAAGCCACAGATGTGTTGAATTCTGCCGTACAACGGATAAAGTCTTGGACGCAAGGAATCTATTTTGACACCATCTGTAGTGGTAAGGCGCGGACTGTACACCATACTGGCTCTTCCTTAGTAACTGTGCTAATTTATCTTAAAATAATGGCACAAATTATTATATAGCCAAGATTTATGGTCTTGTTTTAGTTGATTTTAGCCGTTTTTTCTTAAATTCAGACATAGGTTGATTTTCAACTACTTAAACCAATAGTTTGGCACAGTAAGTAAGGAAGAGCCGGATACGCTGTATGATGTCCGGTCAATTACCCGTAAGAAAAAGGCTAATTGACCGGACATCATATAATAACAACTATAGCGGTTCGATCGCGTTGTGAGGTATGGGGGCTTTGTCCTATGCCTATGCCCTATGCCCTATGCCCTATGCCCTATGCCCTATGCCCTATGCCCTATGCCCTATGCCCGCCAGAGCACCTCATGTTACTGAGAAAGGCTATATCTATTGTTGATATTTATAGTTGGTCGATCGTCCTTGACCAGGAATTTCAAAGGTGGTACCCGCCACGTGATTTATCCGTGGAATCAATCCAAAATCGAAAATCAAAAATCCTCAAGCCCCCGCATTTATCCGTGGGGTCGCCTCTAAAATCTCAAATCTAAAATCTCAAATCGATTGACGCTACCCATACCTGCCGCTGCACCTCGGCCTCATCAGCTACACCCCTAACTTTTTCGTTGTTAACTGCCCCAGATTTACCTCAAATGTAACGAAATATTACAAGATGACGCTAAAGCAGCATAGAGGCTTGACAGCAAAGAATTAAGCGGCTAATCTGATATACATACCCGGGTAAGTCAATTCACTGTCATATGCAAGAAAAGCAAAAAGTTACATTGTATCTTCCACCAGAACTGCATCGCCAGCTCAAAATCCGAGCCGCAGTCGAAACTGAACCGATGTCATCAATTGCAGAAAGGGCAATTGTCTTCTACCTAGGAAATCCCGAACTGGTTGACGAAGTAGAAGCCTCCTACGGACAAACCCATCGGGTATACAACTGTCCAGAATGCACGGGTTCAGTAGTAATGCGAGATGGAGAACTGGCATCCGTAACAAGTCAGCCGAGCGTATTGGCTGAACAGGATCTTCCAGTAAAGCAGGTGTCGGGCGTCAGTGCCAGCACGGCCAAACCGGGAGAGGAAGAATTGGTTCCCTGCTAAGAATGCCTTGCTTCCCCAAAAAGCTAAAACTGAACATTTCAGTAAGAGGGCTAATGGCAGCATTGAGATTCAGCAAAGATAGCACCGTCTCTAGTGGGTCGAGGAATATGCAAGAAGAGATCAGTATTCTAATCCAAGCTCAATATCCTCTGATCTACCTCGTGACATCCGAGGAAGAGCGGTGTGAGCAAGCAATTTCGACAATAGCTCAAGCGAAACCACAGCGACGAGTATTTATCTGGACTGTAACTCACGGCATTGTGGAGTATGGTCAACCCCGCACCACCACCCAACACAACACCGTCTCGCCAGAGGCAGCAATTGAATGGGTGATCAGGCAGCGAGAACCCAACAGTAACGCTAGCATCTACATTTTCAAAGATTTGCATCCTTTTATAGATTCTCCTCCGGTAACGAGGTGGTTGCGCGATGCGATCGCCCACTTCAAAGGAACGCAAAAGACAATTATACTGATGTCTCCTTTGCAGCAAATTCCGATCGAGCTAGAAAAGGAAGTAGTGGTATTAGACTTCGCGTTGCCAGACATGAAGGAACTAAACCAAGTATTGTCTGGTCAGTTGGAGCAAACGAAATCGCGACGCATTACTACAGAAGGGCGAGAAAAACTTTTAAAAGCAGCCTTGGGATTGACCAAGGACGAAGCTGAAAAAGTTTATCGCAAAGCTCAAGTTTCGACTGGGCGCCTCACAGAAGAAGAAGTAGACATAGTTCTTTCGGAGAAAAAGCAATTAATTCGGCGCAACGGCATTCTAGAGTTCATTGAAGAAGACGAAACCCTGGATGCAGTCGGCGGTTTAGAAGAGCTGAAACGGTGGCTGAGACAGCGTTCCAACGCCTTTACAGAAAGGGCGAGAGAATACGGTCTGCCCCAACCAAAAGGGATGTTAATTCTCGGCGTACCCGGATGCGGAAAATCGCTGATTGCTAAGACCACCTCCCGCCTCTGGGGACTGCCCCTGCTGAGGCTAGATATGGGTAGAGTCTACGACGGCTCGATGGTGGGTCGATCGGAAGCAAACCTCCGCAATGCCCTCAAAACCGCAGAATCGATCTCTCCAGCCCTCCTCTTCATCGACGAACTAGACAAAGCCTTTGCAGGAGGCACTGGTTCGGCCGACTCAGACGGAGGCACCTCCAGCCGGATTTTCGGTTCGTTCCTCACTTGGATGCAAGAAAAGACTTCCCCAGTCTTCGTAATGGCAACAGCCAACCGAATCGAGCGGTTGCCGGGAGAATTCTTGAGGAAAGGCCGATTCGACGAACTCTTCTTTGTTGATCTGCCTACCAAAGAAGAACGCCAAGATATATTTAAGATTCACCTGTCAAAGCGCCGTCGGGAAATTACTCGCTTCGATTTAGAGCAACTTTCCAATGTTTCCGAGGGCTTTTCAGGTGCAGAGATTGAGCAAGCGCTAGTAGCCGCAATGTACGAAGCCTTCGCTCAAGATCGAGAGTTTACGCAGCTAGACATCATCGCGGCCATTAAATCCACAATGCCACTGTCTAAAACAATGACCGAACAGGTCACCGCCCTGCGAGATTGGGCTAGACAGCGTGCACGGCCCGCTGCGTCTTCCGTCGCTGAATACCAGCGAATGGAATTCTAAAAGCTTTCTCCTGGTCCAAACAGGAGCAAAGGCTAGCAACAGCTAGCAGTTCGATTCAAGAGCCGCCAAGCGGCACCGTTAAATCCAGACCGTTGTTGTTTCTCTCTCAGTTGTATTAGGAGGAAATCCAATGTCTCACTTTAGCACACTGCGTACCAAAATCACCGATGCCGAAATCCTGAAAGCTTCCCTGCGCGACTTGGGCATTTCAGTCAAGTCAGAAGCTGATGTTCGTGGCTATAACGGTCAGCGCGTTCGCTCCGACATCGTGGCGATTCTGGAAGGCGAATATGACCTGGGTTGGTCTCGCAATAGCGATGGTTCCTTTGACCTGATTGCCGACCTCTGGGGTGTCGCCAAAAAGCACAATCAAACTGAGTTAATCAACTCCATCAACCAGAAGTACGCAGTTAACAAGACCTTGGCAGCAGTCAAGCAGCGCGGTTTGCAAAATGCCAACGTTAAGCTGGTAGTGCAAAACTAATTGATCTGCAAATTTCCCAGCTCGCGGGTTAACCAAACAAACGGGTTAACCCGTTTTTATATCGCTAGGATGTAGAGGGGGGTCTTTGGGCCGCCACATACTTTTTTAGCACCCCCAAGCAGCAGCTTTCAACCTGAAAGCTGCTGCTTTATGCTTTAATGGTCGCCTACCTAATGCTTGGGGCAATCGTCGATCGTTTGTTGATAAATTTCAAGTATTCGATCGACTTTGCGTTCCCAATCAAAATGCTGCCGGACTCGTTCCCGTCCCGCACAACCCATACTCTGCCGCAATTCTGGTGAATGAGCGAGCTTGAGCATCGCATCTGTCAGTCCCTTGACAAATCCTTCTTTAGAAGTCGGTTCTACTAAAATACCGCAAGTGGAATCAATATAATCCGTCGGGCCGCCCCAGTTCGTTGCTATGACTGGCAAGCCCACTGCCATTGCCTCCATCACCACAGCCCCCCCGCATTCCCGCAAACTGGGGAAAACCATTGCATCAGCTTGTTGCATTTTGAGAGCGCACTCCTCCTGAGACAGCCAGCCACTAAATACAACGCTGCAGTCGATGCCTAAACGAGCTGTTTGAGCTTCGAGTTCCCCTCGGATGTCCCCATCACCGATGATTTCCAAGACTGCATCAGTTTGAGCCACGACGGGCGTGAATGCTTCCAGCATCAAATCTACAGCTTTCCAGTCGATCAGCCGGCCTAAAAAAATAAAATGAACCGCCTCGGTCGCGGCTCTTGGTAAGCTAGAGTCCGATCGCCACACCGAGAAATCCACGCCGTTTTCCACAAGTTCAATAATTTTACCGCGCACTCCTGATGGAAGTGCCTGCTTCGTGCGATCGTTTGCTACTAACACCGTTTCCGCTTTGAGTTTACCGGGCAAAAGACGATTGAAGAAATCGACGCACTGGTGACCGATCTCGATTAAAATATCAATCGTAGGATTTTGGCGCGATCGAAAAGCCAGAGGAAATTTAACCGACGTGTTCATCGGCCCGATAACTACCGGCACTCCCAATCCGAACATCAACGAAGGAACTGTTGCCGAGACTGGTGTCGGTTCGTGTACAATATCAATCTCGTGTTCGCTCACCAGCAGCCGGACAATACGACGCTGTAGCACTTGGGTGTACAGGTGAGAGAGCAGCCCAAAAGTAAATTCATTCACTCTTGCAGGGATAAATCGCCCGCAATTGTTAAGCAGCCGGTGCAGCCAAGTGTCGGGTACAAAGTGCATTCGATCGCGCTCTTCTGGAAACAGCGTGGTGAGTTCTGCCTGGGTGCGCGCGTGCACCACTAACCATGTCTCTATTTGGCGCGAGCGAAGTATCCTGAAGTAGTTCAGTGGCAGCAATGCCTCGCCGCCGAATTTAGTTGAGGCATTCTGAGCAACAATTAGAATTCGCATAACTTCTTTTGGGCCCAACTGGATTTATGTAATCTTAGATTAAATTTGTTCTTTGGAATAACTAAGACGGGTTAGTTATTCCAAGTTTCTGCACTGCGGCCGTGGCTAAATTTAGCCATGATTTTTTTCCGGATTCCTGACTGAGGCTCAAAGCAAGTTCTAGATTTTGGAGGAGATTGGCGATCGCATCTGCCATTTCTTCGGGTTTTTCTGATTGGACTAATACAGCATCCGCGCCGTCATCTACTAGCTCAGAAGTTCCGCCTACATTAGTAACTACCGCCGGCACCTCCATCGCCATTGCTTCCATCACAGCAACCGGAACTCCTTCATTGAAACTTGCCAAAGCGAAAACGTGAGTTTCTTCTAAACCTTGGCGAATTGCCTGTTCCGATACAGCCCCAAGTAGCTCCACGCATTCGGACATCGATTTATATTCAATCATTTTTTGTAGATATTGGTGATATCCGCTGCCCCCTTGTTCATCCTCGCCTGCAATTGGCAGCCTCACCTCAAATCCCCGATTTCGCAGCAATTCTACCGTCTCAATCAAGTATTTGTGACCTTTCACCGGGTTGAGGCGGCCGCAAGCAAAAATCTTGCACTGACTTCCTTCTTGCCAAGGCTTGTAAGGGCTGCTGCGTTTAATTTCTGCAATATTAACTCCCATTGGAGCAACAGCTAATTGTTTGGGAAGAAAGTTCGCTAATTTATGTTTGACATCATTGAGAAGTAGTTGAGACATGACGATCGCAAAAGCAGCATTTTTCCACTTTTGTTCCTGATTTGACCCGTACACTTCTAGAGTAGGCCCGTGAAGAGTCATACTGTAAGTACAGCCTGTAATAATTGAGTTAAATAAGGCTATATTGGCGGCATTGGCACAGGAATGAACGTGGATGTGAGACCAACCTTTTGTTTTTGTTAACCCTGCTAGTTTGCCAGCCACAAAAATCCATGCCAAGAGTCGCATCTTTTCAGATAAGGATGTGTCACTTGCTTTGGCAATAACTGCGAGGCACTGCCACCATGCAGCGGGGGCAGCTTTGAGAACCTCTAGGAATGAGTTAATAAAATCTTTCGCAGCAAAGGGAAATAGATAAACAGTATTTTTTTGAGCTTCTTCTGCCCATACGTGAGAAGCGATCGCCCTGGGGGCGGTTGAGTTGATACTAAATCTGTTTCAATTCCAAGTTTTGCAATAAATTGTCGCTCCCGCCCGTAAAAAATGTGTGTTTCTCCTGAAGATTGTGGAATGAAGTATCCAATTTTTTCTTCATTTCCTAGCTGCTTTCTAATTTTTAACTCAACAATATCGCTCTACTATGTCGATGCACTAACACTTTTCTCACCGAGCATTTTTTCGTAAATCTCGACGATTTTTAGGGCTTTGTTTTCCCACGCAAATTCTCTGGCTTTTTCCATCGCCTTAGCTGACATACTTTCCCGCAGCCGAGCATCTTCTACCAACATCTTAATTTTACTTGTCAACTCCTGGGTGAGATACTCTCTAGAAATCGGCTCTATCTTAAAACCAGTTTCTTCATTCACGTATTCACCAATATCCCCGTTATTGGCAACTATGCAGGGAAGTCCGTAAGCCATAGCTTCCATTACCACGGCGCGCCAAACTCTCGGATCGAAGGGAAACAAAAAATATCGGCTTTCCTGTAATAATCCCGATTTTCAGATTGATTTACCCATCCTGCAAAGCTTACTATTTCGGCTAAATTAAGCTCCTTGACTCGGTTTTCCAAGTTATTTCTTGCCGAGCCATCTCCTACGATTGTTAAGCGTATTTTGCTTTGAATTGCCGGGGCTAATTTCCCAATAGACTCTATGACAACATCGGCGCATTTGTAAGGCACTAATCTGCCCACAAAAAGCAAATTGATATGGTTGATATCTTTCTTGGGGATACTTGTCTGACTTAAAAATTCCTCGGAAATGCCATTTTCGTAGAACAAATCAATTTTTTGGTCAGGGAGTGCAAACAAATCCTTTAGCAAATTTAAAGTATAGGTGGAACCTGCTAGGATTTTGTCGGCTTTTTTGTAAGTTTCTACATAGCCTGGAATTAATGCTCGACCAACTGCTCTCAAAAAGTTAAATTGAGCAAATTCTTGTCTGGCCGTTTCTTGAAAGCCTGGTGGAAATGGAATGCCGCCATTCACAGGCCCTAGAATAAAAGGAGTCTGCTAACACACACTGACTACCTTAAACGGATATCGCGGCATCATCGGGGTAATTGCATGAACTATGTCATAATCTCCGTTGAGGATTTTCCCTTTAAATTTTTGATAGAATTGCTGATTAAATTCTTCATAAATTGGGTAGATCAAGGCATTATAAAGAGGCCTATTTACTCGTCCATTTGCCGTAATTTAGGCCACTATTTTATAATATTGTTTGGTTAAGTTACCTTCTTCTAGATAGAAAATTTTTTCGTATTCCGGGTGTTTTTCTAGAGCTGGTTTATTTCTAATATGGGTAACGAGGGTTGTATCAACTAAGTTGTTAATTTTTTGAAAAAAATTGTATCCAACCAAAGGTACAGATGCCCAGTCAGGATTGCACGGCTCTACAATTAGTAAAAATTTTAATTTTTTATTACTCATTTGTTTGCTACTCAGGGGTTGACTTTCTGGGACGTTAGCTGTAATTCTAGCTGGCTGAATTAATAGAGTTGGTTGTTTTGTATTCGATTAACTTGCTTTGCTGCCCCAGTAATCGGCGCTGGTGAAACTGGATTTGACCTTGTAGCTGGGGAAATTTGGCTAATACGCAAGACAAAGCGTAGATGGCTGCCTCTTTACTTGTGATCTCCCGATGCTTTATATAATAGTTATAGGTGCGATAGGTTGCTAAGGGGTAGCCACTCAATAGTAACAGGCTCCAGCCTTTTGTCGGCCATGTCATTGCCAAGGCTAGCGCTGGCAAGACTAAGCCCCAAAACCAGGTGCTGCGGGTTTCTTTGACCCAATGGCGCTCCGGTTCGCTTCCGTGCATCCAGGAACCCTCGGCGTAGGCGTGACCCGCTCTTTGAGCGCGTTTCCACCACTGAGAGAAACTGCTCATTTGCGCGTCGTGCAGGGTCATTTCTACATCTAAGCGGAGGATTTTCCAACCTTTTTGGCGCAACCGCAAGCACAGTTCGGGTTCTTCGCCGGCTATTAGTGTGGGATTGAAACCTTCGACTTGCTCAAATGCTGCCGCGCGCATCATGGAATCGCCACCGCAGGCTTTGGTTTCGCCGATGGGGGTATCCCACTCGATGTCGCACAATTGGTTGTAGATGCTGGCTTCGGGGTATCGTTCGCGCCTGCGCCCGCATACTGCTGCTACGTCTGGTTTGGCTGCGAGTTCGGTGTAGGCCCGATCGATCCAGCCGTCAACGATTTCGCAGTCGCCATCGACAAATTGGACAAATTCGATGTCTGGAACTAATTGCAGCAAGCGGGCAAAGCCTTCGTTTCTGGCGCGTGCTGCGGTAAACGGTATAGATAAGTCTAGTTCTACTGTATCGGCTCCGATCGATCGGGCTAACTCTACGCTACCGTCTGTTGAGCCGGAATCGACATAGACGACGCGGGCAACTTTGTCTGTGGCCGACACTAGGCATTGGCGGAGGCGCTGCCCTTCATTTCGTCCGATCGCCACTAATCCAATTTGTTTCAAGTTTTACCTTTTGAATTCGACTACTGAGCAGTTCCTTTATATTTTAATAAAAGTCGAGCTAATTTCCTCATTTTTCGGCGACTTCTAGAAATTCTTTTTCAGACTCTCTGGGTTTTTTTTCGATTATTTTTGCCGGTATTCCTACTGCGGTTGCACCTGGTGGCACGTCACAAATCACCACAGCATTGGCACCAATCAAAGCATGATCGCCGATCGTTACTGAGCGAATAATTTTCGCTCCTGCACCGATATCGACGTGACCGCCGATTTTGACATCAGCAACAATTGTCACCTGTTGAAGAATCAGACAGTTAGGGCCAATGGAAGCACTGGGATGAATGACAATGCCATTAGGATGAGGCAGCACCAGTCCTCCTTGTATTTGGCAGTTTAAAGGGATGTCTGTTGCAGTTACCACGCTCCAAAATCGATACTCGATGATGTTCAAACGGCATAAAAAATAGCCTAAAATCCCACCCTGCTGCTGCCACTTTTGATAGTTGCGGATAGATTTGAGCAGTTGGCGACTCGGCTCCCACCACTTGCTGGGTTTTTCGCGACTCCAGTCTGCTTCTGTAGCAGAAACGATTGGCTTAGTGATTGACTCAACCATTGTTTGTGGAATATTTTGATAATGTTGACAATTGTGCCTATTTGTGCTGTTTACCTTAACAGGCATCTCTAACTTGAGTAGGTAGATTGATTGAATCTCCGCAAAGTTATAGGAGAAGGAAAAAGGCCGAAGGAAGACAATGATTTAAGTATTGTTTTCAGCAGGGCGGGATTTGATAATTTTGGCTGGGATACCAACGGCAGTTTGACCGGCTGGAATGTCTGATAAAACTACAGCATTGGCACCGATATTTACGTCGTCTCCCAAGTTTACTTTGCCGAGGATTTTTGCACCAGCGCCGACGTTAACCCGATCGCCCAATTGAGGAGATTCTAGCGGTTTGTCCAAATAGCGGTTTCCCAAAGTTACGCCTTGGCGTATAATGCAGTCGTCGCCGATCGTACAATATCCGTGAATAATAATAGCGTTTTGATGTTCAATCACCACGCGACGACCGAGCTTCACAGTGTAAGGCAAGTCTATCCCGTAACTATTGCGGACTTTTCGGTAGAGCGATCGATAAATAATGCTCAAAGGAGCTCGTAGTAATTTCGGTTCTACCTGCATTCTCCAGACGCCAAAACGCTGCACTGCTACGGCGCGAAATCCCGGTTTTGTCCAATCTCGACCATGAGCAATCCAGTCTTCTTTAATTTGCTGCCACAGTCCCATGCCGGGGTTTTCTACTTGATTTTCACTGGTGATTAAGTTTTGCTCAGTTACCATAAGCTCTAATTCACACTATTTCTTGTTTACTGTATTGCTAGATGCCCACGATATTAATTGGTTAATCAGGTTTTTGAGAAAAAAGCAACCCGGTTTTATCGCTCAAGAATACTAATTCCTGGTCTGCCTCTGCAAATATTTTGCTTTGCCTAGGTTAACCTGGTTTAGTTGGCTTTGACCGATTTACCAACTCCCTTTAAAAGTTTTTGGATTTTTCAATCTTACCCCCCTTAAAAAATACACTATTTAATACAAAATCCCTCAGCAATTGTGGTGGATCGCCATCTGGTTTGCCTTGAAGTACGCGACGCACCCTCCAGGCTGCAAAACCCGAAGCCCAAGATACATCAGTTAATGCTGTGTAAACCAAGCCGTAGTTTTTGATAAAGTACCTACGCCGGGAATCAAACCAATAAGTCGGCAGCCGCTTGGCGGGCTTTTTGGTGTCAGTGACGCCTGAGCTTTGGCCGACTAAGTGCACCACGCGACTTTCGGGTACGTACCAGCAACTCCAGCCAGCTTTGTTCGCTTGCAGACAAAAGTCCATTTCTTCGCAGTACATGAAATAAGCTTCATCCATCAAGCCAATCTTTTCAAATACTTCGCGACGGACGATCATGCTGGCTCCAGCTACCCAATCAGTTTGACAGGTTTCTTGGGAAATGGGAGGCGCTGCGGCCCAGTTGGCTAATAACTTGGATATAAAGCCTGTCCGCCAACCAAAATCGAGTTCGGTCAAGATGTTGTGAAACCGAAAAGCTGACTCCTGGGGCGTGCCGTCGGGGTCTTCCAACCGGCTGCCGGCGATGCCGGCTTCGGGATGAGTGTCCATGAAATCGACGAGGGCTTTTAAGGCACCGGGGCGAACTATGGTGTCTGGGTTGAGCAGCAGGAAGTAAGGGGGGGGATTGGTGGATTGGAGGGCGGGACGGATCAGGGCGTTGTTGCCGAAGGCAAATCCGCCGTTACGGTCTAGGGGAACGAAGGATGCCCATTCATTCCAGCCTTCTGAGGCGATCGCACTACTAATTTCTTCGACGGAGCGATCGCCTGAAGCATTGTCGCCAACTACAACTCGCATACCGGGCAGCGATTGGACTTCGCTAACTAGAGAGCGCAAGCAGTCAATTGTCAAACTAGAGGTTCGGTAGTTAACAATGACAACCAGCAGTGGATAGGGGTGATTGGACTCGCTGGCCTTGGACATAAGTACCGTTGTTGGTGTAACAACTTTTTAGCTCAAGTTGTACCCATCTGGCAAGCGGGAGCGATCGCCCTCCTGCAGGTATCGCCTACTTTTTTGATTGCTCCAACATCATTAACAAAAGCTGCCACCGCTGCCGGTGCATTTCTTCGTGAGTCAGGCTGCGAGCCTTGTTCAGAGCTGCCATGCCCATATTTTGAAGTAGGTTCAAGTTTTCTCCCGACTGTTTGAGCAAGTTTGCTAAAGCAACGGGGTCATTGCAATTAGCGATCGAGCCTGTGATGCCGTTTTCGATGCAGTCGCGGAGTCCGGCTGTGTTGTTTGCCAGTACAGGTACGGCCTGGGAATAAGCATCGTATACGATTCTGGGCTGCTCGTCCGAGATGCTGGGAACCACAACAGCATGATATTGTTGCAGCCGCCCGAAGAATTCTCTGCCGTAAGGAATAGTTCCCAAAAGTTCGATCTGTACCGATTTTTGCATCGCCTTGCTTGCTGCTTGGCAGTTGCTTAACAGTTCGCCTTCACCTAGTATGTCCAGCTTGACGGCAATGTTTTGCTCGTCCAAGATTTTCATTGCTTCTAGCAGAACTAACAGGCCTTTATTTGGATGCAATCTGCCCGCAAATAGAATTTTTAGTTGTTTGGGCGAGGCAGACAGTTTTTCGTGCCATATTTTTGTCGCGTCTGCTTCCGAAATAATATTTTCTTCATCTATCCACGAAGCATTAATTATGTGACTTTCTTTGTGTCGTTTTGTTAATAAACTTTGCTGGTATTCTGCCTGTGTAAAGATTGTCAAGTCGGCGCTGTTGATGCACCAGCGATTCAATGTTTCGTATATGTAAGCTTGAATTTTGGCTTTAATGCTGGCAGGGGTGCCCGGTGGCAGCCGCCACGGTGCGGACTCGACTACGAGCAGGTATGGTTTCTGCTGTATCAGGACTATTGGCGTCACTAACCATGCCATCGGAATCGGCCAGCCTGCTACGCCGCTATGTACGATATCTGAAGATGCGATCGCGCCCCAAAGCTGGGCAACCGTTGCCGGCAGCAGCAATATTGCTTTGGCCATGCTATTTGCGGAGGGAAGGTCAATAAATTTAGCATCAGCAAATGATGTTTCCGAATCCACCTCTATGGTATTTTCTGGGGGGGTTTCTCGCACGCACGGAGATGCTAGCGTGAAGTTTTTCAAATACTTGAAGTGTTGGGTTAGGTCTTTAGCCCACATTAAATCGAGATACCTGCTGCCTTTGGAGTCGCAGAAGGATTTGATGTTGAGGACTAGCAGGTAGCGCTTGTCGATCGGCATCAAAGTCGGTTCTTTGGCCCCATCTTCTGTGATATTTAACGAGTTGGATTCCATAAAATACACTACGATTGAATGCGATATATCTACTTTAATGCCACCTTAGCCGGTTTTTAGTATTAATTGAGACCCTAAACACGCAATTATATCGCCAAACAATACTGAAGTCAATTTTAAATCTCGCCGATCGGGATCAAAGTCGATACTGCCTGTAGGCTTGACTGGCGGCTCGGTGCAGCAGCGAATGTCGGTAAACTAACCCCTTAGCGTCATCGGAATAGCCCCCGCCAATCACGCAGGCAACGGGATAGCCGCCAGCCAAACACGCCATCAAAACTTGCATTTCCCGGCGAAATAAGCCCGTATCAGTTAAAGCTAATTTTCCCAGTTTGTCACCGTGATGAGGGTCTACTCCAGCATCGTACAAAACTAAATCTGGCTTGACATTTGACAGCAAATCTGGTAAGAATTTATCCAATGTTTGTAAATATTCGTCGTCCTCCATACCGACCGGCAAAGCTACATCTAAATCGCCCTTTTGTTTAGTGCCGGGAAAATTGACTTCGCAGTGCATCGAGAAAGTAAAAACGCTGCTGTCATCTTGGAAAATTACGGCGGTTCCGTCTCCTTGGTGGACATCTAAATCGACAATTAAAACTTTGCGAACTAAACCATTTTTTTGCAATACGCGAGAGGCGATCGCCAAATCATTAAAAATACAAAAACCCGACCCAAAAGCTGGGAAGGCGTGATGAGTTCCGCCTGCAGTATTGCAAGCCAAACCGTACTCTAAAGCGAGCTTGGCAGTTAGTACAGTTCCTGCAACCGCAGTGCAAGTGCGATTAGCAAGGGCGCGACTCCAAGGCAGACCAATTCGCCGAGTCGCTTTGTTATCGAGCGTCCCGTTGCAGTAAGCTTGAACATAGGAGTGGTCGTGGACTAATTCAATCCATTCTTGAGGCGGAAGTTCGGGAGCGTGAAATTGCGATTTATCTGCTACCCCGTCCGCGAGCAGCATCTGGTAAAGCATCCGAAACTTTGCCATCGGGAAGCGGTGATGCGGTGGCAGAGGTGCAACGTAATCTTCGTGGTAAATAATTGGTAAGTCCATTAAAATTATTGTATAACGAATGAATCTCCAATTGAACGCCTGCAATCTCAAATTTAAATTCGCTGGAGAACCTGTATATGCAACAACTAAAAACAGTCTGGCAGTCCGGCAGCACCGACCCCGAAAATGCTGACAATCTCGATAATATCAGTCAGTGGTGGGGAAACCTCAACGGCAAAGAAATTAGCTGGGTACAGCGACTGATTCCGCAAATCGGCGGTCTCAGCGAAATTCACTGGCACCCCCAGCGTTTTGACGAAACATTTGTCATAGTCAATCCCGAAATTCGGGAGGAAACTCTTTATTGGTACACACCCGATTCTCCTGTCCAACGTAACAACACTGTTGGCAAATTAGAACTGGACAACTTGCAACAGCAATTGTACATCTATCCTCAGTTGGAAGCGGAACTGGTAATTCGCGTAGGAATTCCCGAAGTTAAATATCAAACACTTGAATTAAATAATCCCGAAATCGCCTTGGGCGAAGATAATATGCTTCTGCTGTGGGAATCTGACCAAGAACTAGAGATTAAAATTTACTTTAGCCAGGAAAATATGGCTAAACTTAAGGAATTGCTTACCTAGGAAAGACCGAGAAAATAGTTTATATGGTAGGCTTTGGGTGCGGGAGGAGCGATCTATAATCTTAGTTACCTATAAATATCTTAATACAGATGGGCGGGTGCGTCAAAACCGAGATTTTTCACAGCCATACTTTGTGGCAGCGACAAAAGTAAAAAAACGGTTTCTTCGCCTCGCGGTACGTCGTGGTATGTATCTCGGCTAAAACTCTTTGAATGTGGCAGCAAAATGTCAAGAAAGTTGCGTTATCCTCCTGGGACTTTTAATGCAAAAGTCTAGCAAAAAATAGTCCTGGACGCATCAACCGGGTTGTACGAAAATACTTGGTCGCAGCCCTTGAAAAAAGTTAAAAAACCCGGTTGCTTTGGTCGGGAGTGCCTAAGCGAGGATGGTTTTTCTGCCCACTTAATTGGGACATCAAATAAGGGGGTTTGTTGGGGAAATAAAATGTGGTTAAGTACGGTTAAATTGAGTGGAAAACTTAAGACAAGCCACCAATAAGTTTAAAAAATAGAAGGTGCGTTAGTTGATGGCTAATATCTAAAATTAATCCTCGATTTGCTGAGGTTGAAAAGGTTTTATAAATAATTACGAGCGGAAGGACTCGCTAAATTTATTAAATCATCAATCGGCTACTAGCACTAAAAAAACCACAATGGTCAGACAAAAAATGATATTTGACAAACAAAATATTCACATTTTAATTATTGACGATCAACCCCAAAACCTGCGGTTTATATCAAAGATATTGACGAAAGAAGGGTATAAAGTTCAGCGGGAGATTTCGGGAGAAATGGCGGTTAATGCTAATTTTACAGTTCTCCCAGACTTAATTTTGCTAGATATTGCCATGCCCAAAATGAACGGATACGAAGTCTGTGTCCGACTGAAAGCTAATGAGGAAACGAGTGAGATACCGGTTATTTTCTTGAGCGTTTTTGATGATACTTTTCACAAAGTCAAAGCTTTTGAAGTCGGCGGTGTTGACTACATTACTAAGCCTTTTCAAGTGGAAGAAGTTTTAGTGAGGATCGAAAGTCAATTGACTATACAACAGCTATCAAAACAATTAAAACAGCAGAATGCCCAACTGCAACAAGAGGTAGAATTTCGCAAGCGGACAGAACAATCACTCCGGGAAAGTAAATCGCGGTTGCAGAAATTGGCTGTCAATATACCGGGAGTTCTTTATCAATTTATCAAGAAGCCCGATGGAAGTTTCAAGTTTGAATATATTAGTTATGCGTGTCGGGAAATTTACGAATTAGAGAGTGAGGAAATATTAAAAGATCCCGACTTGTGCTTCGATCAAAATCATCCAGATGACCAAGAATATCTGGTAAAACAAATTGCTACTAGCGCCCAAACTTTAGAACCTTTTGCCTTTGAATGGCGGATTATTACACCGTCGGGGAAACTCAAATGGCTGCAATCTAATTCTCGACCAGAAATGCGCGATAATGGCGATATTGTTTGGTATGGCGTACTTTTTGATATCAGCGATCGCAAGCACGCAGAAATAGAAATGGCTGGAGCTAAAGCTGCTTTAGAACGGCAAGTTCAGCGAGAATTGCTGATTGCAAAAATAACTCAAGAAATTCGATCGAGCTTGCAGCCAGAACAAATATTTCAAATAGCTGCTACTCAAATCGGTCAGGCATTCTGCGCCAATCGCTGTTTGATTCATACTTACGTTACTACCCCCCAAGTCGATATTCCTATGGCGGCCGAGTATCTCGAACCCGATTGCCCATCTATTCGGAACGTACCTGTTCCCATTTGGGGCAATCCTCACGTCATACAAATGATGATACAAGATATGGCGATCGCCTCCAACAATGTTTATTCAGACCCTCTTTTGCAAGCTGTTCAACCGATTTGCCAGAAGGTTGGGTTAAAATCGATGCTGGCAATTCGCACTTCCTACCAAGGCATGGCAAACGGCGCTATCTGTTTGCACCAGTGCGATCGTTACCGGGAATGGACTCCCGATGAAATCGACTTATTAGAAGCTGTGGCAGCTCAAGTAGGGCTCGCTATCGCTCAAGCTAAACTGATCGATCGAGAAAAAAACCGAATTCAGCAGCTCGATCGGCAAAATAAATTGCTGCAAGCAGAAATTCGCACCCGCATCTGCGCCGAGCAAGCTCTGCAGGAATCGGAAACAGAATTGCGGGCTATTTTTGCCGCCATGACTGACACAGTTTTAGTGAGAAATGCAGAAGGGCGCTGCATCAAAATCGCCCCGACAGCATCAACGAATTTGGTGAAACCTCCAAGCGAAATGATTAACAAAACGGCACACGAAGTCTTGCCAAAACCTATAGCAGATTTAGTATTAAATGCGATCCAACAAGCTCTAAAAACGAAGCAAACCCTCAATGTTGAATATAGCTTTCAAGTCGGAGAGCGCGACGTTTGCCTCGATGCTAAAGTGTCTCCGCTGACTCCAGATTCAGTGATTATCGTGGCGCGAGATATTAGCGTTCGCAAACAAACAGAATCCGCACTCAGAGAGAGCCAGCACTTCATTCAAGCGATCGCCGATTCCAATCCCAACCTATTGTACGTTTACGATGTAATTGAACAGCGGAATGTTTATACCAACCGACAAATTTCGACGATGCTCGGATATACCGCCCAAGAAATACAAGATATGGGTACAGCAATGATGTCAACGCTGATGAACCCCGAGGATATGCCAGCTTTTTTTGAAAATATCCAAAAATGGGAGCGAGCCAAAGACGGCGATATCATTCAATTTCAATACCGAATGAAACACAAAAACGGTGAATTGCGGTGGCTACACAGTTGGGATACAGTATTTCTCAGAACAACTGATGGTAAACCCAAACAAATTCTCGGCACTGCTAATGACATCACAGACCGCAAATTAGCCGAAGAAAAACTGCTAGCATCGCAGCAAAGAATCTCATTTTTATTGCAGCAAACGCCGATCGCAGTTATCGAGTTAAACCTCCATTTAGAAATTATCACTTGGAATCCCGCAGCCGTTGCTATTTTTGGCTACAGTGAGGAAGAAGCGATTGGTCGAGTCGCCTCCGATTTGCTCGTACCTGAAAGCTACCGCCAGCAAATATCTGAGATTTTCAATCACGACTTGAACGCCAAATCCAGCGGCACTACCGAAAATCTGACTAAAGACGGCAGAATTATCATCTGCGAGTGGTACAATACTCAGCTAATTGACGATAACGGTACAGCGATCGGCATTGCTTTAATGGCTGTAGATATTACCGAACGCAAGCAAGCAGAAACCGAACTGCAAGAAAGTGCTTTACGACAGAGAGCGATCGCCCGCATCATTGAAAGAATGCGGCAGACTTTAGATATCCGAGAAATTTTTCACGCCACAACCCGAGAATTGCGCCAAACCATGAAGTGCGATCGAGTCGCAATTTACCGTTTCTATCCTGACTGGAGCGGCGAATTTGTAGCCGAATCCCGTGACCACAAGTGGGTTTCTTTCATCCAAGCACAGGAACTCGATTCTAACCTTACTGAAGGCGCTTTAGACAGCGACCGTTGCGTCGTCAAAGAATTAGATAGCCCCTCACAAGAAGTACGAGATACCTATTTGCAAGAAACCCAAGGCGGAGCCTACAGCCGAGGTACAACTTACCTTTGTGTCCCAGACATTTACAAGCAAGGATTCGATATTTGTTACATCCACTTACTAGAAAAATTCCAAGCTAAATCCTACATTATTGTACCAATTTTTTCCGGCAAAAAGCTCTGGGGATTACTAGCATCCTATCAAAATTCGGGTCCCCGCCAGTGGACTGAAGCAGAAATCAACGTTGCAGTTGATGTCGGTACTCAGCTAGGAGTAGCATTACAGCAAGCGGAATTGCTCGCCCGCACTCAAAGGCAGTCTATGGAACTGATTAAATCCAAAGAAAACGCCGAAGTTGCCAACCGCGCCAAAAGCCAATTTCTAGCTTCCATGAGCCACGAACTCCGCACACCTCTCAACGCCATTCTCGGTTTTTCCCAAGTCATGGCCCGCAACAGTTCTATCACGGCAGAACAGAAAGAATACATAGAAATTATTAACCGCAGCGGCGAACATTTGCTAGAACTCATCAATGATGTTTTGTCAATGTCCAAAATAGAAGCCGGTCAAATTACCATCAATCCCAGCCGCTTCAATCTCTACAACCTTCTCAACAGTCTCAAAGAAATGCTGCAACTAAAAGCCAACTCAAAAGGTTTGCAATTAATCTTGGAAAATACCGACGATTTGCCGCAGTACATTCAAACAGACGAAGCTAAATTGCGGCAAGTTTTAATTAACCTGCTCGGCAACGCGATTAAATTTACTCAACACGGAACTGTTACTTTGCGCGTCAGCAGCCAAGCTGAAAAAGACGCCACAGAAGAAAACAAATTCCAATTGTATTTTGAAATTGCCGACACCGGACCCGGCATTTCTCCCTCGGAAATTTCCACATTATTCAAGCCATTCGTGCAAACCGAAACAGGTCGGAAATCCATGCAGGGGACTGGCCTCGGATTGCCGATCAGCCAACAGTTTGTTCGGATTATGGGAGGAGATATTGATGTTGAAAGTCAACTCGGTCAAGGCACAACTTTCAGATTTAATATCTCGATTAACTTAGTAACAGAAATTGATGAACAAGAAAAACCACCGATTAAACAAGTTATTGGTTTAGAAGCCGGACAAGACAATTATCGGATATTAATAGTTGAAGATGTAGCGGAAAATCGCCAACTGCTGCTTAAGCTCCTCGTACCGCTGGGATTTGAAGTCCGGGAAGCAACTAACGGTCAAGAAGCAATTGCTTTGCAGTCAACTTGGAAGCCGCACCTGATCTTAATGGATATGTTGATGCCAGTGATGGATGGTTACGAAGCGACAAGACAAATTAAGAAAACTCTAGAAGGTAAAAAAACAATAATTATTGCCTTGACGGCCAGTGCTTTTGACGAGCAGCGGCAGATAATTTTATCTGCTGGTTGTAACGATTTGATCTGTAAACCGTTTCGGGAAGAGGTACTATTTGAAAAGATAGCGCATCACCTGAGCTTGCGTTATATTTATGAGAAAGAAAACTTATCTACTTCTTTTTCAACACCCACGCTGCTTAAAAGTTTGACCTCCGAGGATTTGAGTGTAATGCCCACAGACTGGGTGGTCGAGTTGCACCGAGCAGCACTTTGTGTTGATGACAACCGCATCCTCGAACTCATCGAGCAAATTCCCGAAACTGAGGCAAATCTCGCTAACGCTTTAACAGATTTAGTCGATAATTTTCGGATAGATATCATTATCGATTTAACTCAATTATATTATGATGAACGACCATCCATTACCAGCGACTCCTAAAGACATTCTGATCGTTGACGATCTGCCGGATAATTTGCGACTTTTATCCACTATGCTGACATATCACGGGTATCAGGTCAGGAAGGCTATTAACGGACACTTGGCTCTGCAAGGGGCGCAAATATCTCCTCCCGATCTAATTTTACTAGATATTAATATGCCGCAAATGAACGGGTATGAAGTTTGTGAGCAGTTAAAGTTAAGCGAAAAAACTAAAGATATTCCGGTGATTTTTATTAGTGCGCTAGATGACGTGCTGGAAAAAGTTAAAGCTTTTCAAGTAGGAGGAGTGGATTATATTACTAAACCGTTTCAAGTAGAAGAAGTCTTAGCCCGCGTCCAAAACCAACTTTCCCTTCGTTCGCTGCAATCCAAACTGCAACTGCAAGCTAGGGAACTGCACGATCGCAATTCTAGATTGCAGGAAGAAATCGCAGAACGGCAGCGGGCTGAAGAATCAATCCAGTTTTTGCTGGAAACTACGCGGGCGATCGGCGAAGCTGTAGACTTCCACTCAGCTTTAGAAGTAATTCTGCACCAAGTTGGCGAAACAATCGGATGGGATGTAGGAGAAGCTTGGATTCCCGATGCAGAAGGAACTGTGCTGCAATCTGCCCGCGGCTGGTATGCCAGCAACGCGAGGATGGAGGCGTTCCGCAGGCAAAGCGAACAACTGACATTTGCCATGAATATAGGGCTGCCGGGACGAGTTTGGGCATCCAAGCAACCGGAATGGGTAGAAGATATTTCCAGGGGCTACCCGCATTTTTTCCGAAGTCAGATAGCACTAGAACTCGGATTCCAAGCGGGTTTTGGCGTGCCGATTTTGGTAGGCGATGAAGTATTGGCAGTGCTAGTTTTCTTTAAAATTTCATCTTGTGGGAAAGACGCCAGATTTATAGACGTTTTTAATGCTGTCGGCACTCAATTAGGTTCTTTGATTCAGCGCAAACAAGCAGAAGAATTGCTGCGTATTGCTCAAGAAAAATATCACAGCATTGTAGAAAATGCGATGGAAGGCATTTTTCAAAGCACGCCTTCAGGAGTCTATATCAGCGCTAATCCAGCTTTGGCAAAATTGTACGGTTACGACTCGCCCGAAGAACTGATGTCCGAGATTAACAATATTGCTCAGCAACTCTATGTTGACCAGGAACGCCGCCTCGAATTTGTCGCTGCTATGGATGCTGAAAATGCCGTTTCTGGGTTTGAATCTATGGTATGTCGCAAAGACGGACGCCGGATTTGGGTGTCAGAAAATGTTCGGGCTGTTCGAGATTCAAAAGGTGAGCTACTCTACTATGAGGGTACTGTTTCTGACATTACAGAACGCAAATTAGCCCAAGAAGCGCTCAAAGTTCAACAAGAACAAAGCGAGAAGTTGCTGTTAAATATTTTACCCAAACCAATCGCAGAACGCTTGAAGGCAGAGCAAAGCACGATCGCCGACAGTTTTGCCCAAGTAAGTGTTTTATTTGCTGATATTGTTGGCTTTACTGAGTTGTCTGCTAGAATGTCTCCCACCGAGTTGGTAAAGCGCTTGAACGTAATTTTTTCCCACTTCGACCAGTTAGCTGAAAAGTACGGTGTGGAGAAAATTAAGACTATTGGCGATGCTTACATGGTAGTCGGGGGGTTGCCTACGCCGACACAGGATCACGCCGAGGCGATCGCCCAAATGGCCCTGGGAATGCAGGCAAAAATAGCAAAGTTGTGCGCCGAGACAGGGGAAAAACTGGCAATTCGCGTCGGCATCAATTCCGGGCCGGTGGTTGCGGGAGTGATAGGTGTGAGCAAGTTTACCTATGATTTATGGGGAGACACGGTGAATGTAGCGGCGAGGATGGAAGCTACGGGTTTTGCCGGCAGAATTCAAGTTACTGATGTTACTTATGAGCTTTTGAAAGATAAGTATTTGTTTGAGAGGCGAGGCGTAATTCCGGTAAAAGGTAAGGGGAATATGATGACTTATTGGTTGCTACAAAAAAAGTAAAAATTGGGAATTGGGAATTGGGCATGGGGCATGGGGCATGGGGCATGGGGCATTGGGCATGGGGCATTGGGCATGGGGCATTGGGCATCGGGCATGGGGCATGGGGCATTGGGCATTGGGCATTGGGCATTACAACAAATAACCAATAACAAATAACCAATAACAAATAACCAATAACCAATAACCAATAACCAATAATTCATGACTACTGACAACTGACTACTGACAACTGACAACTGACAACTGACAACTGACAACTGACAACTGACAACTGACAACTGACAACTGACAACTGACAACTGCTATGATGAAAGTAGTTAACGAAACTTTACATAATAGCCGTGACTGCACAACAATTAGTATCTGCAACGAGTTTTGAAAAGCTAATTTGGACTTGGAAAGGTCACAAAATCCAATATACCGTCCAAGGAACCGGCCGCCCTCTGATCTTGATTCACGGATTTGGGGCTTCGATCGGACATTGGCGGCAAAATATCCCCCCACTAGCGGCCGGCGGCTATCGCGTATTTGCTCTGGACTTGCTGGGATTCGGTGCTTCCGCCAAACCAGCCCTAGATTACACTCTGGAATTGTGGGAAGAATTGCTGACTGATTTCTGGGCGGATCTGGTACAGGAACCGGCGGTATTTGTCGGGAATTCGATCGGCGCTTTGCTGAGTTTGATGGTAGTCGCCAACCATCCAGAAATATCAGCAGGCGGTGTCTTAATCAACTGTGCTGGCGGGCTCAACCATCGGCCGGACGAACTGAATTTCCCACTGCGAGTAGTGATGGGGACTTTTACTAAATTAGTTCGATCGCCCCTGATCGGCCCCTTTGTCTTCAACAACATCCGCCAAAAACACCGCATCCGCAACACCCTGCGCCAAGTCTACGGGAACCGCGAAGCCATCACTGACGAACTCGTAGAACTCCTGCACGCCCCCTCCTGCGAGCCCGGAGCTCAACAAGTGTTTGCATCGATTCTCACAGCCCCTCCAGGTCCTCAACCGTCAGAATTGCTGCCCAAAGTCGATCGTCCGTTATTGGTACTTTGGGGCGCAGACGACCCCTGGACGCCCATCGCCGGCAGCCAGATTTATCAACAATTGGCCGCCAACGATAAACCCGTGAAATTTGTTTCAATTCCCAACACAGGCCACTGTCCCCACGACGAGCGGCCGAGTGAAGTCAACGCTCTGATTTTGGACTGGCTGCTGGAAGTGAAGTGAACTACCCAACACCCATCTGAGTACAGATAGGGTGTGGGCTTCCCAATTCAACGGGGATTGCCTCAGCCTTCATGGATTTTTTACGTCCTGATGACCTTGGTCTGACATCCCCTCCAAGGGCAGAAGCGCTAGTTCCTAACGCCAAAACTCGCAAGCCTTCGTTTTTAATATTTATTGCAGCGTTGATGTCTCTATCATGGCGATGCAGACAGTGAGGACAATCTACAAGTCTTACACCCAATGAATCATATCCTTTTTGCAGTATGGGGATGGGTAGTAGAGTCTCGCTACAAAGTTGAGAAGATGGGAAAAACCGCCCTATTTCCTGGTAGGTGTGACCAAATCTCTCGGCTTTGTACTTGAGCATGGTTAGAAAAATTCCCCATCCTTGGTCTGATATTGCTTTTGCCAAGTTGGGATTTTTAACCAGATTCTTAACTGCCAAATCTTCTACACAAATAACTTGGTTTTCGTAGGCTATTTTGCGAGATAGCTTGTGTAAAAAGTCTTGTCTTACTCTAGCTACTTTGCTAGAGACTTTGGAAACTAAAAGTTTAGCCTTGCGACGCTTGTTAGAGGTTTTATCCGTCTTTTGGGCTAATTTCTTTTGTTTGCGTTTTCTATTCCTTTCTAACTTAGCCAATTGCTTCTTAGGTAGGTCGTATTTTGAACCCTCTGAAGTTATAGCAAAGTTTTTCAACCCCAAATCAACACCGATAGCTTCTCTAATTGCGACGGCGGGCGTATCTTCTTGGTTAAAAAGAATAGAAGCATAGTACCTACCATCTGCGTTTCTCGATATGGTTACAGTCGTGAATTTAGCATCAGGAAGGTCTTGGTGAAACACGGTTTTCATTAACCCCAAGTTACCAGGAAACTTGATTACAGAATCCTGTGGCATTAGTTTCACATTTTGGGGATATTGAATCGATTGCTTACCATGTTTAGATTTGAATCTCGGAAATTTAGCGCGTCCCTCAAAAAAGTTTACAAACGCGCTTGAAAGATTGAATGTTACTCGTTGTAAGACCTGACTATAAGCCAGTCCTAACCATTCATATTCCTTTTTCAAACCAGGAAGCAACTTGTCCATCGCAGCTTTAGAAAGACCTTTCCTAGTTTCTTTATACGCGGTAGTAGTGGCATTGAGCATATAATTCCACAACCATCGAGTATTGCCAAAACATTGAGCCAAGTAGGATTCCTGCTCGTCGGTAGGATAAATTCTGATTTTCACTGCTCTGTACATGGCATCGACCTTACCGTGTTTACATATTCATGGTAACAAAAATTAAAAATATGTCAACTCACCACAAATATTTGGCTCGTTTGGGACCTGTCCTCGAACGAAAGCTATCGCATTGTCAGAGGACTGTCGTCCACGGTTCGGCTGACGCTCACCGGAAGCCTCACGCGCAATTCATCTCAACACTGACTGACCTGCTGGGTACAGGTACAGTGTGAGCTTTCTTGCTGTTATAGGTAAAATTTTTCTGGTGAAGGCAAGGGAGAGGGCGATCGACCAAAACCCTTGCCTTCCAAAGGTTCTAGCTCGCTCCACCGCACCTGCACCCAGGCTGGGAAAGACTAAAAAAAAAACTTTGGTAAAAACTATTGACAGCTTCCACTGAGTCAGCTATATTGATGGACGTGTGAGGAGCGAACCAGAAGAAGCACCGAGACGAAACACGGCCAGTCGTCGGTGCTTTTTCTGTTGCAAGGCATTTTTAAGAGTTTTAAATTATCTATAATTCACATCCCCCATATCTGTAAGCCCGCCCCGCTTTCTTCATTTCTTCCTTCGCGTTCTTAGCGTCTTCGCGGTTCCTTAAATAAATATTCGATGTTGCAAAAAAAGTAATTGACTCCATTTGATATCGAAAAATCCGAAAGTGTGGATGGTTTTTGATCATCAAAATTTGATTGCATAGAACTCAAAACTAAGCTGTCGCGCATTTAAATTGTAGGTTCAGGGCGGGCGGGACGCCCACCCCACAATAGTTTGATTATTTTTTGACATACAATTTAAATGCAGAACAGCTTAGAGAGTTATATAAGAATAAATTGTCGCTGGGTCGGGGCGGGTTGATATACATTTTTTCCAAATGTCGCTAAACCCGCCCCTGCGGTATTGGTGCTACAAATATCAACGATCGCCCAAAACAAATTGTTCGATCGCAGCCGCCACCCCATCTTCCTCCACATCCGGCGCCACCCAATCAGCAGCAGCCTTCACCCCATCAGGAGCATTGCCCATTGCCACGCCCACGCCCGCGTAGGCAATCATTTCCACATCATTAAAATTGTCGCCGATCGCCATCACGTTCGCCGCCTGCAAACCCAAAAGTTCCTCCGCTAAATACTGCACCGCATCTCCCTTATTCGCCGAAGGATGCGTAGCTTCAAAAAAAGTAGCAACCGATTGAGTCAAATAAAGCTCTGCAGGCGTGTAGCGCTGCCGCATACTGCTGAGCAAGCCGTCGAGTACCCCCGGATTCTCGCACAATGCCAAAACTTTCGTCGGTTCCCCCGGAAGATCTCGCCGCAAATCTTTAATCACATTTGGTTCAATGCCCGATCGTTCGGCATAAATTCGGGTAGCTGCGGTAATTTCCGGTACGTAAAGTTGGTCCTCAATGTAGAAATGGATCGAAAGCAGCGATCGCAAATGCGGTTCTTCAAAATAATCTAACAGTTGCATAGCAGTTTGTTTCGACAGTGGCAAGTGTCGCAGCCGTTTTTGAGTAGCGTGATCTTGAATCCATGCGCCCTGGTAGCAAATCAGTGGCAATGTTGAGCCGATGTCGCGGTGAAAACGCAAAGCTGAGCGGTACATCCTGCCCGTAGCGACGGCCACTTTCACTCCCCGCGACTCGGCAGCCAAAATTGCTTGCTTGACTGGTTCTCGGATGTCATTTGACAAACCTGCGATCGTGCCGTCTATATCCACTACCAGCAATTGAATGTCTGCGGTGCCCAAAGCGCGATCGGTCGCATTAGCTGGATTTGAGGCAGTTATATTCTGCATGATTTTTTTAGATTTTAGCTGTTGATTTGCACGCACCCGTTTATTTTGCCACTGGCGGGATAGCAAAGTGCCACTTCTGATTTTTTGAATACTAAAATAATATAGATAACTAAATAAGCGACAAAAAAAGTATCTAGGAGGACTCTTTAGGGCTGGATTTAGCTAAGCTATATCATAGTAGCCAGTTTACTGCCGTAAAAACCGCCCTCGACAGGTGATGTGTATTTTCACTTACTTAATAATACTTGTGTGCAAAAAGAATGCAACTGTAGGTTAGAGCCAAACCCTTATGTCATCAATCATTCCCAATCTAAAATCTAAAATTGTATAACCGCATCTTTTAAATTACCCCCAAATATAGCAATTCTAAATGAATTGTGTAATTTTTGTAGGGGCAAACCCCCCGTGGTTGCCCCGATCCGTGGGGGGTAGGCACTCTTAGCACTACCCCTACCTATTTGTACAACTGATGCGAGGATTGCTATATCATGATTTCTATTCCGGGATACCGCATTGACGGAGAACTTTATACAAACCCTCACACAGTTATTTATCGAGGGATGCAGCTTGAGGAACAAAAACCCGTTATCCTCAAAACTCTCACGCCGCCATACCCTAACCCAGCGCAAATCTCCCAACTGCTGCACGAATCCGAAATTCTTAAAAATTTGAATTTACCCGGAATAGTCAAGCTTTACAAAATAGAAACCTACAATCACTTTCCGGTTTTAGTTTTAGAAGATTTTGGTGGGATTTCCCTAAAAGACTTTCTCAGCAACAACCAGCTAGAGTTACAACAATTTCTGCATATTGGCATCAAACTAGCAGAAACTATTGGGCAACTCCACGAACACCACATCATCCATAAGGATATTAAACCCAGCAATATTATTGTCAATATCGAGACAGGAGATGTCAAGATTGCTGATTTTGCGATCGCCTCCCTGCTACCGGGCGAAAACCCCGCCCCCAGCCATCCCCATTTACTCGAAGGCACTCTCGCCTATATGTCTCCTGAACAAACGGGACGTATGAATCGGGCGATCGACTACCGCACCGATTTTTATTCTTTAGGCGTCACCTTTTATGAGATGCTTTGTGGCGAATTGCCTTTTCAGGCGATCGATCCTATGGAATTAGTACACTGCCATATTGCCAAAACGCCAGTTTCTCCTGGGGAAAACAGAAAGCAAAAAGTACAAAGCAGAAGCATCGAAGGCAGAATCAATCAATTAGGAACCAAGGAGATTCCTCAAGTCGTTTCCGATATCGTCATAAAACTCTTAGCAAAAACAGCCGAAGACAGGTATCAAAGTGCTTTCGGACTTTTGTACGACTTGGAAAATTGTCTCGTTCAACTGCAAACTACAGGCGAAATTTCCCACATAACCCTCGGCGAGCAAGATCAGTCAAGTCACCTGCAAATTTCCCAAAAATTTTACGGGCGAGAAGCAGAAGTTAATATGCTTCTCAGTATCTTCCAGCGGATGAGGCGAGGCAATACAGAAATTGTGCTGATTTCTGGTGCCGCAGGTGTGGGCAAATCGTCGTTAGTATATGAAGTTTACAAGCCGAGTCGGCGGGAAAACGGGTATTTTATTGACAGCAAATTTGAGCAATTTAAGCGCGATATTCCCTACGCTTTTTTGCTCCAAGCTTTTCAAGATTTGTTGCGGCAAATTTTCACAGAAAATGCCGCAGAAATCCATGTTTGGAAAGAAAAAATTTTAAAAGCACTCGGCGGCAACTGCCAAGTAATTATTGAAGCTATTCCCGAAGTAGAACTGATTGTCGGGCCGCAGCCCCCCGTCCCAGATTTAGGAGCCAATGAGTCTCAAAATCGCTTTAATTTAGTATTTCAAAACTTCATTCGCGTCTTTGCTAAAAAAGAACACCCCCTAGTAATTTTCCTGGACGACTTGCAATGGGTCGATTCAGCATCTCTCAAGTTAATAGAACTGCTAGCAACTGACCTGGGAACTCAATATTTATTAATAATTGGCGCTTATAGAGAGCAGGAAGTAGATGCAAATCATCCCCTAATGCTGACCGCCGAAGCAATTAAAAAAGCAGGCGGTACTGTGAGGGCGATCGCCCTTTCGCCTTTAGATATAAGCAGCGTCAACCAATTTGTTGCCGATACTTTGAACTGCGCCCCAGAAAAATCCCTAAGTTTAGCAGAATTGCTTTTTCAAAAAACAGCAGGAAATCCCTTCTTTTTAACTCAATTAATAAAGTTTATTTACTCGAAAAGTTTGATTCAATTTAAACTTTCACCCTCGAATAATTTGGTCGAGCTAGCTGAACCTAACCTGTCGGGCTTAGCGCAACCAATCTCAGAGCAAATTGTGAAAAAATGCCATCTCACAGGCGAGTGGCAGTGGGATATCGAACAAATACAAGAAATGGGAATAACTGACAATGTTGTAGAATTAATGATAGATAACATTCAGAAACTTTCAAAAAAGACCCAGGAACTGCTTAAATTAGCCGCTTGTATCGGGAACAAATTTGATTTAGAAACTATCTCGACAATCGCCGAAAAACCTCTCGCTTCCGCAGCAACAGACCTCGGAGAGGCACTTCAGTCCGGTCTGATTTTGCTCGTGAATAACGCCTACAATATTCCGATCGCACTAGCAGCAAGCACAGAAGTAACAGACACAATATCTAGAGACTTTACCGATAAATTTTCCCTACCAGTGGCTGATGTTTCGAGCGCCACTTACAAATTTTTGCATGAGCGAGTGCAGCAAGCAGCTTATGCTTTAATATCCGATTATCAAAAACAAAAAATCCATCTCAAAATAGGCAATTTTTTACTGCAAAATTCACCGCCAGAGCAATTAGAAGAGCATATTTTTGATACCGTAAACCAACTAAATTTAGCGAAAGAAATCATCCGCAACCAATTAGAAAAATTTCAATTATCCCAATTAAATTTAATTGCAGGTCGCAAAGCAAAAGCAAGTGCAGCTTACGAACTTGCCCTCAAATATTTAACCGCAGGTATTGAACTGCTTCCCCCCGAAAGTTGGCAAACTGACTACGACTTGACTCTGGCACTCTACGAGTCAGCAGCAGAAGCTGCTTACCTCAATACCGACTTTGAAGCAATGGAAAAATGGGCGAGAATTGTCCTGCAACACGCAAAAAATGAACTAGACAAAATTAAAGTGTTTGAAATCAGAATCATAGCTTGTGCGATGCAAACACAACTCCAAGAATCGGTAAAAATTGGTCGGGAAGCACTAAAAATGTTAGGAATTAACTTTCCCGAATCGCCGATTCCCCTCCACATTCAGCAAGCACTGGCTAAAACTGCTGCTTATTTAACCGACAAAAAAATAGAAGATTTAATTAACTTGCCCATTATGACAAATCCGCACAAATTAGCAACTATGCGCGTGCTTTCCAGTATGTTTTCAGCTACATTTATAGTTGAACCTGTGCTGCTGCCGCTGATTGTGTGCGAGCAAGTTAATTTATCTATTAATTACGGAAACTCTACTTTTTCTGCCTTCGGTTATGCTAATTACGGAGCAATTTTAAAAGGAATAGTTAGAGATATTGAATCGGGCGATCGCTTTGGTCAATTAGCTTTAAATTTGAGCGATAGATTAAATGCGTTAGAATTCAAAAGCAAAACGCTTAATTTAGTAGCATTCATTTTGATGAACGGCAAGCATCACGTTAAAGACTCTTTGCCGCTATTAGAGGAGGCCTATCAAAGCGCGCTAGAAAATGGGGATTTAGAATCTGTCGGATATTCAGCCGTAAATATTTGTCAGTCTTTGTATTTCATCGGTCAAGAATTGCCACAACTGGAACGGAGAATGGTAAGCTACAACCATTTGCTGTTTCAACTCAAGCAAGAAACTGTATTGACTTGGAATCAAATATATCGGCAAAGTATTTTGCAATTGATGGGAAAATTGGAAAGTCCACACCTTGTATTAGGTGAAGCATACAGCGAAGAAAAATTGTTGTCGCTGCTGTTGAAAGCTAACGATCGGGTGGGACTACAGCACTTTTATTTGCAAAAATTAATACTAGCCTATTTATTTGGAGATACCGCTACAGCGCTAGAAAATGCAGCGCAAGCCGAAGTATATTTAGACGGAGTTGCAGGCTTTATTAATGTTTCTGAATACCAGTTTTACGATTCTCTAGCCCGCCTAGCCGCCTATCCATCTGCAACAGAGGAGGAACAAGAAGAGCATATTTTTTACGCTGTCAGTAACAGAAAAAAACTGCAACAAAAAGCGCTTTCGGCGCCCATGAATCTTCAGCACAAATGCGACTTACTTACGGCAGAAAAAGCGCGCGTTTTGGGCAATGTTGAGAGAGCAATGGAATATTACGATCGCGCAATTGACGGAGCCGAAGAAAACGGATACATACAAGTACAAGCACTAGCAGCAGAATTGGCAGGAGCATTTTATCTATCCATAGGAAGAGAAAAAAATTCTAAAACTTACTTGACAGAAGCGCGTTATTGCTATCAGCGCTGGGGAGCAACAGCCAAAGCAGCGCATTTAGAATCGAAATACTCGCACTTGCTAACTTCCGCCTCGATTTCAACTAATATTGAAACTCACAAATCTACCAGCAGCGCTTCTTCCACTACGAACGACGCTGCAGGCGTGCTAGACTTGACTACCGCAGTTAAAGCATCGCAAACCTTAGCGGGCGAAATAGTTCTAGACAAACTGCTGGCAAAAATGATGAAAATTGTTATTGAAAATGCCGGGGGGCAACGAGGGTTTTTAATACTAGAAAAAGAGGGTCAATGGGTGATTGAAGCATCAGGATCTGTAGATGTCGAGCGCGTTGCTGTCATGCAATCAATTCCGATAGATTTTGTAGCCGACGATCGAGAAGTAACTTTGCTGGCAGTTGCAGTTGTGAATTACGTCGCCCGCACCCAGGAAAGTATAGTTTTAAACGATGCCAGCCGCGAAGGACAATTTACTCGCACACCCTATATAATGGCGGTTCAACCTAAATCAATTCTTTGCACTCCGTTAATTAATCAAGGTCAACTCACTGGGATTCTATATTTAGAAAACAATCTGACTACAGGCGCTTTTACCCAAGATCGGTTAGAAATATTAAAACTGCTGTCTTCTCAAATTTCTATCTCCATCGAAAATGCCCAACTTTACGCCAACTTGCACCAATTCAATCAGAATCTCGAAAATTTAGTACAGCAGCGCACCTCCGAGCTCTCCCAAACTTTAGAAGACTTAAAATCGGCTCAAAATAAACTGGTAGAATCGGAAAAAATGGCTGCCCTCGGAGGGTTGGTTGCAGGTGTTGCCCACGAAATCAATACTCCCATCGGCATCGGCATCACCGCCGCCTCCCTGCTTGCTGAAAAAGCCACAAAGTTTTTTGAGGTTTACAGTAACGGCCAAATAAAACGTTCCGAGTTAGAAAAGTTCCTGGATACCGCCATGCAAAGCAGTAATATGATCTTATCTAACCTCACGCGGGCGGCCGACTTGATTCACAGTTTTAAAGAAGTAGCTGTGGATCAGTCTAGCGAGTTAAAACGCACGTTTAATGTTAAAAACTATCTAGAGGAAATTTTGACATCCTTAACAGCCAAACTAAAAAGAACTAAGCACAAAATACAGATTAAGTGTGATGAAAATATTGTAGTGGACAGTTACCCCGGCGTAGTGTGTCAAATTGTGACAAATTTGGTGTTGAATTCCCTAATTCACGCCTACGATGGAGAAGACGAAGGAGTTCTGGCTTTTGATTTCAAACTAGAGGGCGATCGGCTAATATTTGAATATGCCGATAACGGCAAAGGAATTGACCCAGAAAATCTCAGTAAAATTTTTGAACCATTTTTTACGACCAAAAGAGGTCAGGGAGGCACAGGATTGGGACTGCACATTATTTATAACCTTGTTACTCAAAAACTAAAAGGCACAATTAGCTGCACAAGTCAACTAAATAAAGGGACAAGATTTATGATTGAATTTCCCGCTAAAATGAGCAGTTAGTTATTAGACCGCCAACATGGATATAAGTTTTATATAGGAGAACGATATATGTCAGAAGCTAGTAAAAACCTGTTGGCTGCGGGCGATGACGAATTAATCGCGGCGGGGGACGATGAATTAATATTTGCCGAGGAAGACGAGGCGGAAGAAAAACCGCTAGAAGAAAGTTGGAAAATATTAATTGTCGATGATGAAATAGAAATTCATAATATTACTAAATTAGCGTTAAGCGATTTTAAATTTGAAGGTAAAACTATAACATTTATTAGCGCTTACTCAGGAAAAGAAGCTAAAGAAATAATCCAAAATAACTACGACATAGCATTGATTTTACTCGATGTAGTTATGGAAACAGAAGAAGCAGGCTTGGAAGTAGTTAAATACATCCGCGATATTTTAAATAATCAAATTGTGCGAATTATTTTACGAACTGGACAGCCCGGACAAGTACCAGAAGATGTAGTAATTGTCAGCTACGATATCAATGATTACAAAACCAAAACAGAACTTACTAACAAAAAATTATTTACCACAGTAGTCACCGCACTGAGAGCATTTAGATCGCTCAATCAAATCGAATCCAGCAAAAGCGAACTAGAAAAAATTGCAGCAGCCTCAGCCCGTTTTGTACCGCGTGAATTTTTGAAATTTCTCAAAAGAGAAAGCATCGTTGATGCCAGACTAGGAGACTCTGTACAAGCAGAAATGACGATTATGTTTGCCGACATTCGCTCATTTACAAGTCTGTCAGAAAGTATGTCTCCCCGAGAAAACTTTGAATTTCTTAACTCTTACTTAAGCCGAGTTGGCCCAGTTATCCGCCAGTACAACGGTTTTATAGATAAATACATTGGTGACGGGATTATGGCTTTGTTTCCTAACAGGGCTGAAGATGCTGTGCAAGCAGCAATTGAGATGCAGCAGCAAGTAAAAATTTATAACAGACACAGGCAAAACAGTGGCTATCAACCTATTTCGATAGGGATTGGCTTGCATACGGGGACTTTAATGTTAGGTACGATTGGCGAAGCGGAACGAATGGAAAGTACGGTGATTTCTGATGCCGTTAATTTAGCTTCCCGCGTGGAAGGATTGACAAAGCTTTATGGAGTTAGTATTGTAGCTAGCGTCCAAACCCTTTGCCGGATAGACGATCCTCAACATTACAAGTGCAGGTTTCTCGATCGCGTTCAAGTAAAAGGAAAACAAACACCTGTTGCTGTATTTGAAATTTACGATGGCGACTCGGCGACAATGATCGAACTAAAAGCACAAACTCAAACTTATTTTGAACAGGGGATTTTTTTTCACTACCAGCAGCAATTCGCGCAAGCAAGGCAAATGTTTCTGCGCGTTTTGCAAGTCAACAAGTATGATAAGGCAGCAGCTTTTTATGCAGAAAGGTGCGATATGTTGATGAAAAATGCAGTCATTATGACTCTGGAAGGAATAGAGATATAGGGCATGGGGCATGGGGCATGGGGCATGGGGCATGGGGCATGGGGCATGGGGCATGGGGCATTGGGAGTTGGGAGTTGGGCATTGGGAATTGGGCCGAAAAGAATTAGGAAATGGGCATCACCTAAGATAGTGAACAGTGAACAGTGAACAGTGAACAGTGAACAGTGAACAGTGAACAGTGAACAGTGAACAGTGAACAGTGAACAAATAACTTAATTTATGCGCTTCAAATCCCTTGATGTTTTTCGCGGAATTGCGATCGCCTCGATGATTCTAGTCAACAACCCCGGCAGTTGGAAACAGGTGTATCCGCCGCTAGAACACGCAGAATGGCACGGCTGCACCCCGACAGACTTAGTATTTCCGTTTTTCTTGTTCATCGTTGGCTGTGCGATGTCTTTCTCGCTGTCTAAATATCTTCAAAATTATTCAAAAACCGAAATAGCAACCTCAAAAATTACACAAACAAAGGAAAAATCAAAATCTGCCAAAAACCCTCTTTATTCTTCCTTCTTCCTTCTTCCTTCTTCAAATATTTACTGGCGAATTGCGCGCCGCGCTGCGATTCTATTTCTATTAGGATTGCTGCTAAATACATCTTCGATCGCCCTTGACGTACTTCTCAACAACGCCCCAGTGGAAAACTTCGGTAAAATCCGCATCATGGGAGTATTGCAGCGCATCGGCTTAGCTTATTTCATCAGTGCGATCGCCATTCTCAACCTCTCTCCCCGCAATCAAAAACTGCTCGCTGTTGCCGTTCTTTTGGGCTATTGGGGCGCACTAACCGTATTTGCTGTAGGGGGGTACACTGCCGGCGAACTCACGCCAGAAGGAAATTTAGGGGGATATGTCGATCGGCTAATTCTCGGTAGCCAACACCTGTACAAAGGCGGCCCCTTCGACCCCGAAGGATTGTTGAGTACCTTACCAGCAAGCGTTACAGTCCTAATCGGCTACTTTACCGGAGAATGGCTGCGCGTACAGCCCATTAAAACCCGCACCAGTTTAAACTTAGCAATCTGGGGATTCCGTTGCGTGGTAATCGGCAACTTGTGGGGATTTTTATTTCCGATCAACAAACAACTTTGGACGAGTTCCTATGTAGTGTTTACTGCTGGTTGGGCGTTGCTATTGCTAGCAGCTTGCTACGAAACAATTGAAGTGCGAAATTGGAAATGGGGGAGGCTGTTTGAAATCATGGGATTGAATGCAATTTTCCTGTTTGTTGCTTCCGGTATAGTTGCCAGAATTCTCTTAAAAACTCATATCGGTACTGGTGCAAATGCTCCAACAACTTACACTTGGATTTATGAAAACTGGTTTGTGCCGTGGGCGGGGCCGCTGAATGGTTCCCTAGCATTTGCCGTGACTGCGGTATTATTTTGGTGGTTAATTTTGTATGGAATGTACCGCCGTGGTTGGGCGATTAAAATTTGAGTAGTTTAGTATGTAGTGGATATACCTCTTCTAATGATATGAGAAAAGGGCTATCTTCCGATCGGGACGCCTGTTTAGGTTACAATTTAAGGCAGGAGGATTTTTTATGCCGACTACAGCTCAAGAAATCTATATTCAAGTTGTCCACACTTTGTCACCAACGGAGCGGTTACGCTTGGCAACTCTGATCCTCAACGAGTTATCACAGCATAATGTCGCTGTCGTCGAACAAAGTGATACCTGGAGTGAGGAAGATTGTTTCGATGTAACAACCTTTTCTTTGCAATACGCAGCTACACTTTTCCCGGAGAGTGAGGAGATGGATTAGTGAAATTCAATCCTGGTGATGTAGTAACAGCAGATTTTCCTGGTGTCACAGGTGTTAAACGTCGCCCTGTTGTGGTTTTGTCCTCGACTACTTATCATAGAAACCGCCCTGATTTCATAGTTGGGTTAATCACTACCCAGACAACAAATCTTGGCTCTACTGACTATACTCTGCAAGATTGGGCATCCGCCGGTTTGAGAATTGTATCTGTTTTCCGCAGTTTCATTCTTACTTTGCCGCCTTCTGCCAACCTGATTTTGATAGGGCATTTATCCGAACGTGATTGGAGTGCTGTTCGCGCCTGTGTAAAAGTAGCTTTAGTAGAATTGGACGATCGCCCACCGTCATCAGATTCATGACTCCCCAAAATTTTTATATGACATCCACACTACCTATCATTCATAGCGACCCCGAAATTTTAGGGGGAAATCCAGTCTTTATTGGTACTCGCGTCCCGATCGAGACTCTACTTGATTATCTCGAAGCTGGTGATTCGGTCGATGAATTTTTAGACCATTTTCCTAGTGTCAGCCGCGATCGAGCGATTTCAGTTCTGGCAATGATACGATCGCCACATAACAAAGTTGATTGATGTCCGCTTCCTCAAAATCGATCGCCTGCAGGATCGGACATCCGATCGCACCCCCCGCCACAACTTCGACAAATTAACGCCCCAACCCCGCCCAGTTCAAGGATTTTGCCGATTTCTCGATCGCACGCCACCGATCGCTAACTATAACTGAGCCCTAATCGCTAAAATTAAAAAAAGATACGTAATAGGCAGGCAGGCGTCAATGATCCCAACAGTTATAGAACAATCCGGTCGCGGCGAACGCGCCTTTGACATTTACTCGCGACTCCTGCGCGATCGCATCGTCTTCTTGGGCCAACAGGTTGACTCAGACTTGGCTAACCTGATCGTTGCCCAATTGCTATTTTTAGACGCCGAAGACCCGGAGAAAGATATTTACCTCTATATCAACTCCCCAGGGGGTTCGGTAACAGCAGGTATGGGCATTTTTGACACGATGAACCACATCCGCCCCGACATTTGCACTATTTGTCTCGGTTTGGCAGCCAGCATGGGCGCTTTTCTGTTGAGTGCCGGCGCTAAAGGCAAGCGGATGAGTTTGCCTCACTCCCGGATTATGATCCACCAACCTCTAGGCGGAGCTCAAGGACAAGCAACCGATATTGAAATTCAGGCCAAAGAGATTTTGTACCACAAACGCCGCCTGAACGAACATCTTGCCAACCATACCGGTCAGCCGCTTTCCCGCATTGAAGAAGATACCGAACGGGATTTCTTCATGTCCGCTGAAGAAGCAAAGGACTACGGATTAGTCGATCAAGTGATCGATCGCCGTCCTTCCGCCAGCCGCCCGATCGCCGCTGTCGTCTAAATGAAAAGTTAAAAATCAAAAATGAGGAAATATTCTTCATTTTTGATTTTTAATTTTTAACAGTCATATCAAATCCGTTAGCATCGGAATAGTAAATTCTAGTTCACTGTTGACGGTTGACTGTTCACTGTCAACAGTCAACCGTCAACAGTGAACACACCTAGAAACCCTACATAATTACTAGGGCAAAGATTCGAGATATTGCAGGAAGTCGAACAATTCTTCTCGATTTAAGAAGTGCCGCGCTTCTTTGCCATAACCTTGTTTGAGATAATCTTTTCCTTGGTTGGGAGTCCAGCCCAACCGCTTGATTTCCTCAGTAGTTCTGCTGTAGATTTCCAGATATTCTAGGAAATCTCCCAACTGTTCGCTAGAAAGTTCTCTCTGCGACGACTTGCCGTAATTGTGTTCCAGACAGTCGCTTTCCTGTTTTTTCTTCCATTGCAGGCGTTTGAGGATGGCGTCTATTTGGGCGATCGTATCAGAATTATCCTCGATCGCATCGCTGGGGATTCCCACTGCGATCGGTTGCAATTCCCTGACTTCGGCCGCACCCTGTAGCAGTTCACTTTGGCTAGAAGTCGGCACCTCCAGTTCCTGAAGTGGTTCGCCGTAGCTAGAAGAAAGCCAAGCGTCTGAGTCTAACTGCTTTGGTACAAACCCAGTAGCCTCGACGCGATCGACCTTTGGCGGCAGCGGTTCCGGTACAGGTGCGATCGGCTCTTCATTTAATTTCGCTTCAGTCTTGACAAAATTGCTTTGATGTGATTCAGGCAATTTGTCAGCAACAGGCATTTCTAGAACCGGAAGAGGAACACTTGTCGGCCCAACAGGAACCGGAACAGCAGGAGGAGGGGGAGGGGGAACAGCAGCAACCGGGGAAACGGCAGGAGGAGGGGGAACAGCAGCAACCGAAGCAACCGGAGCAACCGGAGCCGGATCAACACTCGCGATCGCACGATCGGGCGCAGCAGATCCAAGAACAGCGATCGCTCGCAACCGGGCACGGTCTTCAGCATCCTCAACAGACTCAGCAGCCGACATAGCCGTAGCCAGAGTTTTGCCGTCAACCTGAACCAGACAGCGAACAACAAACTTACCGTGATGAACAGTCAGCAACTCACAAATTAACTGTCCAGCGGGATAAAGGGCGCGAAATTCAGCAAACATAGTTTTTTGACCCCGAAACCAGAAGGGGCTTATGACGTGAACAAACCTGACGGTCAACTGAGTACAGTTAGACCGCAGGCTTCTTTTTCCTTTTTTTCAAAGGCTTTTTATAGTGAGGTAGTTCCACCCCCACTTGCTAATATAGTATCAGAGTATTTCCCGATCATCTTGGGCTATAAAAGAATAATTGTCGGTTTCGGTACCGAAACCCGACGAGCCTTTCATCCCAAGGAGTAATTCCCAACGGGGTACGGGGCCCAGCGCTCTGATTAATCGCCTCTAAATATACGCCCGGGACTTCCCGGCTGGTAGTTAAGTTTAGTACACAACCACGCATTAGTTGCTTGATTCTTCAACATTTGTTGAAAACGTGAGGGCGATCGTGTAAGCCCAGGTGCTTCTCATTCTTACAGACAAGTTTGATGAAATTCTTGTGGGGAGTAGGGGTTGGGCGTCACGCCCGCCCAAAAAGACAATTGAAATGCCCAACAGCTTAACAGAAAGCGACTCCGCAAGCTCGATCGTCCCAGAGATCGCGAAAATTTTAAAAATTACCCCAGGTCACGCTTGGCTCAACAACAGCTCAGAGAAAACAATTTTCTGAAAGCACCTATTCAACGTACAATAAATCAAAGGTGAATCATCCGCGCAACCTTTCACGCCACTAAACCCCATCCCACATCCGGCAGTTTAAGCTAACAAGCACCGGGCGTCATTTCTACCTATAGGAGATGGCACAGCAACTAAGCAAAAGTAGTAAAAGTCTCCGGTTTGCGTACCTGCACTTTCTACAGCACAGATTGCTCCCGACCCGCTCGTTGCACCTCCGTCCGCAAGGACAGATTGCGTGCAAAAAAACAGGGGCATCGCAGCAGCGAGCTACTAGCAATTTTGCCTTAAAGATCCGGTAAATTCTTTGCTAAAGCAAGAAGCAAGAGGCACTTCAAAAGGAAGAAGGAACAAGGCAGAAGGAACAAGGCAGAAGGAAGAAATGCAAATTTTATCCCTCTCCATGCCTCCATCGGCTCATCCTCGACTCAAGCCGTCGCTTTCAGTATCGAGCCATCTTTTAAGAACCGACAGGGGCTTTCTAATTTGCGAAGTGCTCGGCGCTGCTGACCTAAAAGCAAACAAACCAACGCTAAAAAATTGTATTGGGGAATAGCGTGCGGGACAGTTGTCTGCACCGTCAGCAGTCAGTTCAAGACAGACAGCAGACAATTAGCACCAAGCCGGTGTCGGGAGAGAATCTCAAAAAAACCTCGCGATCAAACAAGGTGGCTGTGCTCGCGTCTCCACCTATCAACCCGCGTATTTGTTGGGAAGCAGGCACTGCGAGGGCCCGAGGGGGTGCGGCTGATTTCGCCAAAATTAGACTAATTGCTGGAAACAAGAGGATCGATCGCTACATGGAATTTTCTATCGCTGCACTGCTGGCAAATTTTACAGAAGACAAATTAGTGGCTCCTAAAGCATTGGAGAAAAAACTCGACTGCAACGACGCCACCAGTCAACTCAAACTTCAAATTGCATTAGAAGCTCTAGAGAAAATTGGCATATTAGTCAAAGACAAAGGCCGCTATCGCCGAGTAGCTGAAGACGACGTAGTAGAAGCAAAACTGCGCTGTTCGAGCAAAGGATTTTGCTTTGCAATTCAAGACGCCGAAGGCTCAGAAGACGTTTATGTGCGGGAAAGTCACCTCTCGACAGCTTGGAATGGCGATCGAGTCTTAGTCAAAATCATCAAAGAAGGTAGCCGCCGCCGATCGCCCGAAGGCGAAGTCATGCTCATCCTCGAACGCGCCAACCCCTCGGTACTAGCGCGAGTCAAGCAAACCGCCACCCCCACTGGCCGCGTCAGCTACAGAGCAATCCCCCTGGACGATCGCCTGTTGTTTGAACTAGACTTGCTCGCAAATGGCACAAATCTCCAAGAGGCGATCGACCACCTAGTACACGTCGAAGTCAAACGCTACCCCCTCGGCACCCATCGGCCAGTCGGCAAAGTAGTACAGGTACTCGGTTCCGACGCCGAAGCCGCTGACGACCTCGACATCGTATGCTGCAAACACGACTTACCGCGATCGTTCCCCGCCGCCGTCATCAAAGCAGCGGAAAATTTGCCCAGCAAAGTCAAAAAAACCGACATCAAAAAACGGCTAGATTTGCGTAACATTCTGACTGTTAGCTTCAGCAAAAACGAACCGGGAACAAGCAACAGCGAAAACGAGGCCCCTCAAGCCCAGGAGGAAAATCTCTCCGCAGGAGGAGGCGAAAACGAGTTTGACCCAACATCATTCCTCTCCGATCCGCCAGTAGAACGCGCTTTGTCGATCGAAACCCTGAAGCCCGGCCGCTGGCAAATAGGAATCCACATCAGCGATGCCGCCGAGTACGTGCAGCCAGAAACCCCGATCGACCGCGAAGCCCGCAAGCGAGGCACCGCCGCCCATCTGGGAGAAAAAATCATCGCCGTACTGCCAGAACTCCTCAACGAGCGCTGCTCCCTGCTGCCAGATACCGAACGGCTGGCCTTCAGCATACTGCTGACCCTAGACGAATCAGGAGAACTCCTAGAATACGAGATTCAAACCAGCGTCATTCAAATTGACTACCACCTCACCTACGAGCAAGCTCAAGCAATTCTCGAACCAGGCGATGCCGAAGATCACCCTTTATCCTCCGCCCTCCGTCCTTTCCTCGATCAACTCGGTGCCGCCTCACAGGCTGCCAGACAGACAAGGCTCAAGCGAGGAGCTTTTGAACTAAATTTGCCCGATGCTAACTCTCACTTCGACGACGAAGGCGAATTAGGAGCTTTTGCAACGGCTCCCCCCGCCCAGTCGGCTGTCTCCGAGTTGATGGTACTTGCCAACCAAGCCGTCGCCACTCACCTGCAAGCCTTGGGAGTCCCAGCAATTTACCGCGTCCAGCCGATGCCAGACCCGGCAGACATTCAAGAGTTCATCAAACTCTCCAACAACCTCGGAGGCGAACTGTATCTCGAAACCGAAGAAGAAGTTTTGCCCTTGGACTTTCAGCGATTTACCCAGCAGTTTGCCGGCCTTAAGTCCGAAAGAGTTCTCACCTACCTGCTAGAAGACACCATGAAGCCCGCTGTTTACAGCACAACTCCCAAGCCACACTTCGGTTTGGGGCTGTCAGAGGGTTACACGCGCTGCACTTCGCCGCTTTCCCGCTACGCCGATTTGCTGGTGCTGCGGGTGTTGCAAGCGGTGTTCGAGCAAGGCCGCAGCAGCCGCACAACACGGGCTAAGGAAAAAGTTGACTTGCACCATTCCTCCTGTCACGGTCAAATTACTTGGAATGTTCTCCCCCCAGATTTGCACCACGAATTTGAGACAGAGTTTGCATCGGTAGTAGTACACCTAACCGAACGCGAAAGAGTTGCTGAGGATGCCGAAAGCGATTTGCAGGGATTGAAGAAAACTGGATTGATGAAAGAACGCACCGGCCAAACTTTCCAGGGTTTGATTACAGGCGTGCAGTCTTACGGTTTCTTTGTGGAAATTGAGGTGCGGCCACCGGAGAGCGACATCCTGCGAGTTGAGGGATTGGTGCACGTTTCTTCGCTGAAGGATGACTGGTACGAATATCGATCGCGCCAGCAAACTCTGGTGGGCCGCAAAAACCGCAATCAGTACCGTTTGGGCGATCGGGTAGAAGTTCAAGTCAAGAGTGTTGACTACTACCGCCAGCAAATTGATTTAGTTGCAGTTGGCGGCGGCAGCCAAGCTTTTGATGATGATGAGTAGTTAGTTGATAGTTGATAGTTGATAGTTGATAGCTAACAGTAAAGGTAGGGTGCGTCGCCAGTTTCCAACTCTCGCCTGTTTCTAACAAACGTCTGGTGTTCAGAAACCGGGTTTCTTGATGAAACCCGGTTTCTGAAGTCCGCTTCAAGAAAAATCAGGCTTTTTTGCAAATATTGCGGTGCTAAAATTCGATACTTTCCCAAAAAATCAGGTTTCTGGACTCGAGTCAGTGAAGGATCTAGAGCATCTGTGAGGAGGTGGGGTGGAAGGCTTTCCCGCACACCAAGGCGCATATTTCTAGTCTCTCCGAACAAGACCAGCTTTTGGCTAAGTCTTTTTGATACCAAACATTTTCTAGCACTTCTTTGATAGATTTGCTGCGGAGGTTGTTAAATCCTTGCCCATATTTTTCAAACAGAGCGATCGCCTGGGTCATATAAGTGTCGCTGTAATGAGCGTATTTGGTCTGAGCTGTATAGCAGCAGGGCCACAGTTCAGCGTCAAAACTAACGTAAATTTCAGCTTTCTTTTGCGACTGGCAGTTAATTTCAATGCCCTGAAAATAATTTTCTAATCCTCCATATTCTTGGACGGCTTTGCGAAAGTTGGGGATTTCTGGATTTTGATACTGGGGTAAGGAAGCCGGCTTGAGTTCTACGGAGCTTTCTTTGTTCGCTTTAGCAGCTTTAGCCGGAGCAATTTCTTGAGCGAGTTGGAGTTTAACGGCTTGCTGAAAAGCTTCATTTGCTTCTTCTATTTTACCTAATTGTGTCCAAATTTTGGCTAAATTTCGATACACTCCTGAAAAATTTGGTCGAATTTCCAGCGCTTTTTGATAGTGAGAAATTGCGGGTTCCCATTGTTTTTGAGAAGCATAAACGCTGCCCATATTTGCATAAACTTCGGCAAATTCTGGCTGAATTTCTAGGGCAGTTTTATAGGAGTTCATCGCTTCCTCCAGACAGTCTGTGAGCTGTAGCAGATTGCCTAATGTTTTGTGAGCGACGGCAAAGTTTGACTGAATCTCAAGTGCTTTTTGACAAGCTAAAAATGCTTGTTCTAAATTTTTTTCCGCTAAATAATCTTCAGCTTGTCGGTGAAAATTGAGAGCTGCTTTTTCTAGGGTGATGGGGGTAGAACGATCGCGCTTTTCCTGCGTCTGGGAGTCCACCTCTGCGATCGCCTCCTCCTTTTCTCCGACTTCATCAACCTCTGACAGCGCAAAGCGAGACGTTGCTTTAGCTTGAAATTTAATAAACCCCAGTCTACGGGCCAAAGCGCGAGCTTCTTCGACTTGGTGTTGATTGTGTTCAAAGACTAAATATTGCCACTCTGCTTGGCCACCGGCGCCAATAAAGGCCTCGACGGATTCCATAATCCGGTTCCAGTTTGTATTGCGACGGTAGAGGTGGTTGGTATCCGCTAATCCATCGATGGCAAAAATAACGCGATCGTCTGGTTGATTCAAAATTTTGGCCAGTTGTCGCCACCAATCAGGGCTGCGTCCGCTACCATTGGTGTACATCCAAAGGTAATTGACTCCCATTTTGTGAAAATACTTTAGCGCCGGGAGAGTGGTATTACTCACCATCGCATCCCCAAAGTTGCCGCACAGGTAAATCCAAGACAACTGAGAGCAGAATTCTTTAGGGAAGATTCTCTTAATATCTGCTATTGTCAATTCTGTCATTGGCAAAATAGGGTTCCCCGTGCGCGGACACTGAGGACAACCGGCATTACATCGGGAGGTAATGTCTAATTGCACTATTTCGATATCTTCGTATCTTAAGAACATTGTCTGCCTCCCCTGATGTTAATAAAGTAAAGTTAGTAGTTCTATTTTGACACAGAGTTGGTCGCGCGGCTATCAGGATGTAAGATGGGGCTGGGATCTGGAGCTCTGGCGATCGCAGTTAGCCTTTGTTTTTGTTAACGAAGAATAGGGTAATGATAATCCTGGCGAGCGCAGTCGCATACTTTCTTGTAGTATCCGGGGGTGTTGCAGGTGGCTATAGGTTTCGCCTTTTATTGTTATTAAGAGCGATCGCCACGCAATCATTGAATTGATTGATGAGTGTTGTGGCTGTTATTAGCACCTATCGCGCTATAATTAGTGAGCTTATTGCTGGATAATTGCCCATGACTAATTCTGTTTCAGTCCCCGCCCAACCTCTAATTGTAGGAGTTACTGGAGCATCGGGACTGATTTACGCGGTGCGAACCCTAAAATATCTCTTGGAAGCCGATCGCGCGATCGAACTGGTCGCTTCCAAGTCTACTTACATGGTTTGGCAAAGCGAACAGAACACTCGAATGCCCGCAGAACCGACGCTACAAGAGGAATTCTGGCGGGAACAAGCAGGAGTCGCCACAATGGGTAAACTTCGGTGCCATCCCTGGCAAGATGTCGGTGCTAATATTGCTAGTGGCTCCTTTCGCACCCAAGGGATGATGATTATTCCCTGTAGCATGAGTACGCTGGGCAAGTTGGCGGCTGGCTTGAGCTCGGATTTGCTCGAAAGAGCGGCCGACGTTCAGCTCAAGGAAGGGAGAAAATTGGTACTCGTGCCTCGCGAAACGCCTTTTAGCTTGATTCACCTGCGGAATTTGACTACCTTGGCAGAAGCTGGAGCTAGAATTGTACCAGCGATTCCTGCTTGGTATCACAATCCGCAAACTATTGAAGATTTGGTAGACTTTGTGGTGGCTCGCGCTTTAGACCAGTTGGGGATTGATTGCGTTCCTCTCAAACGCTGGAAGGAAGAAGAAGGGAGTTAGTTGACAGTTGACAGTTGACAGTTGACAGTTGACAGTTGACAGTTGACAGTTGACAGTTGACAGTTGACAGTTGAC